>JBIKKN010000055.1:0-5799 GCA_044360335.1 Chlamydiia bacterium
ATCCAAAAGGGTTAGATCTTGAAGAAATTGCATCCCTATTTAAAAGGGAAAAACCTCTTCGATACTACCCAAAAGAAAAGTTAAACGATGGTGGATTGCTTTTAGATATGGAAACTAAACAGCAAAAGTCTGCATACCAAACTCTTACCCTTTGCTACAAAAAAGTGGATGGAAAATTACAAGAGCAGTGGCTACAAGGAAATGAAGCCCACAGACTTTATAGCCACCATCTACATCAAGTAAAAACAGACATTTTTATTCCAGGAGGGGGGCGCCCTCGTACATTAAATATTAATAATTATAAAGATTTTTTAGACCCTTCTGGAGCTCCAACATCTCGTGCTATTGTAGAAGGGGCAAACCTTTACCTTACCACAGAGGCAAGGGATGCTCTTGAAAATTTAGGGGTACTTATTATAAAAGATAGCTCAGCAAATAAAGGGGGCGTTATAAGCTCTTCTTTGGAGGTACAAGCTTCCCTTCTTATGACAAATGAAGAATTTTTAGAGCATAAAGAAGAGCTTATGAAAGATGTATTAAATTTCATAAGGGAAAAATCTCAAAAAGAAGCATCGCTGCTTTTACAATCCCATTCTACTTTTAAAATTCCCCTAACATCTCTTTCCGATGAAATATCAAAAAAAATAAACACCTATACCTATGAAATTTTAGATTACTTAGAAAAAATAGAACTTTCTAATGATCTATCTGACCCTTTTAATCAACAGCTTGTGGAGTACGTTCTACCTATTTTTAGAAATAGGTACAAAGACAGATTACTTAAAAATATTCCCACAGCTCATAAAAAGGCAATCATAGCATGCGCCATTGCACAAAAAATTGTCTACTCCAAAGGACTTAGTTGGAACCCTTCTATTGTAGATGTTCTCCCTTTAATTATCAGACCTATTTTATAGTTAATAAAACAAGATCATCCATTTGTTTTTCCATCTTTGCTGCAATTTTTTCTCCAAGGATCAAAATCCACATGGCAGAATTGATTCCCTTTATGGTTACTGAACAACTAAGCTCAATATCCCCATTTTCCTTTTCTTCCATTTGATGATTTCCATACATTTTAGCACCAGGCAAATGTAAACAATCTGTAAAACTTTTATTTTCTACTACCTCTTCAAGGGTAAGTTTCACAAGGGGAGCCCCCTTTGGTTTGATTTCAAAATTTCCCCCTGTTTGAAAAGCATCCAAAAGCCTTGCGCTTTCAATATCTTTATTCCAAAGGGGCCAATTATTGATATCTTGCCAAATGTTCCAAATATCTTCTTTTTTTATCCCTGAATAGGTTTTTTTTGCTTTTTTTTCCCACATAGGAAACCTCCGATAGATCATCAAAAACTATAAGAAAAAGATCAAATAATAGGAAGAAATATTCCTATCTATAATATTTTTATAGATATAACATATTAAATATCAACACGTAAAGAATATATTAAGCAGTCTAGCTGTTTAAGTGCTAAAAAATAGTTGCAGAAGATCTGTAAAATCTGTATACTAAAAAGCAAAAGGATAGAGGAAAAAGATCTAAAAAGATGATAAAGGCAAAAGTTACAAAAACTCTTAAACAACAAGAGGTCCTTATAGGTCTTGTAGAGCTTTTTTTAAACACAGGAAAAGCTGTTGGATCTCATACCCTTTGTGAAAATGGGTTTGAGCAAATAAGTTCAGCTACCATCCGCAATTATTTTTCTGCCCTAGAAGGGGAGGGTTATTTAAAGCAACATCATATTTCCGGCGGAAGAATTCCAACAGATAAAGCTTTGCGATTATATGTAGAAACTCTCCTTTGCAAGGATAACACACTCTTTCTTTCCAAAGATAGCAAAGATTTTTTAGAGTCTACCATTTGCAAAGAAACAAAAAATTTAGCCCTTTATCTTCAAGAGGTAACTGAAAGCATCTCAGAACTTACCTCTTTAACAACCCTTATCTCTGCCCCAAGGTTTGATCAAGATTTTATCACTAAAATTGTACTTACAAAAATTGATGCAGGCAGAGCAATCTGCATTATTTTAACAGATTTTGGCTTCATTCACACAGAAACTATTTATCTTCCTAATCAGATGAGCACTTTTTCCATTAAACGGATGGAAGAATATTTTCAGTATCGTCTAACCTCTTTAGACAAACCAAATCTAACAGAAGAGGAAGATGCTTTTGCAAAACACACCTACAATGAAGTGATCTTAAGACATTTTATTAGTTATTCTAATATGGATAGCCCCGATATTTATAAAAGTGGATTTGCAAAACTTTTACGCCACAGTGAGTTTCACGATCCTGAAGCACTAGGTAGTACCCTCTCTTTATTTGAAAATAATTTTAATCTACAAAAGCTTCTTTTTGAAGGGGAAAAATTAAATGTTTTTATTGGGGAAGATTTAAAGGAATTTACTCCCCCTCCTTATAATTCATCCCTTATAACAATCCCTTATTTTATTCACAATAAAATAGTTGGAACAATTGCAATTTTAGGCCCATCTAGAATGAATTATAAAGAACTCCTCCCCCTTTTAAAAACTGTCTCCTCCCTTTTAAGTGACAATTTAACAAAAAGTTTATACAAATATCAACTAACCTATCGAATGCCTAAATCAAAAGCTGTTACTTATGGATCTTCAAACCTCCCAGTAATTGGCCTAACCCATAAAGAGAAAATATGACAAAAGAAGAAAACAAAGAGATTCCAGATGAGAATCTTATGGAAAAGCAAACAACTATTTCCCCATCTGAGTTAATCATGGAGCAACTTGCTCAAAAAACAAAAGAAGCATCGGAATTTAAGGATAAATACTTAAGATCCCTTGCAGAAATGGAAAATACCAAAAAAAGATTAGTGCAAGAGAAAAAAGAGCTTGTAGCTTTTTCTATAAGTAATATTGTAGAAGATTTACTTACTCCAATTGATAATTTAGAAAATGCATTAAGCTTTACTGATAATCTATCCGATGAGCTTAAAAATTGGGCAACAGGTTTTAAAATGATTTTAGCACAATTTAAAGAGGCTTTAGAAAATCATGGTATAACTTCTTATGAAACAGTTGGCAAGACATTTGATCCCCACTTACATGAGGCTGTAGAGCTTATAGAAACTAGTGAGCAAAAAGATGGCACAATCATTAAAGAGTTAACAAAAGGCTACCGTATGGATGCTCGTATAATTCGAGTTGCAAAAGTAAAAGTAGCTAAAAATATTAAAGAAGAAGATAAAAATTAAGAGGATAAAATATGACTAAGAAAAAAAGTAATAAAATCATCGGAATCGACCTTGGTACAACCAATTCATGTGTTGCTATCATGGAAGGGAAAGATGCTAAAGTAATAACAAACGCAGAAGGGGCAAGAACTACTCCATCTATTATAGCTTTTAAAGGTTCAGAACGTTTAATAGGGGTTCCAGCAAAACGTCAAGCGGTGACAAATCCTGAAAATACTATCTCTTCGGCAAAACGTTTTATTGGAAGACAATTTAATGAAGTGCAAAGTGAAATTTCTAACGTCCCTTATAAAATTGTAGAAGGGGCTGGTGGAAAAGTTTCTATACAATGTGGTGGTAAGTTATACAGTCCAGAAGAAATGGGGGCTGCTGTTTTATCTAAAATGAAACAAACAGCTGAAGACTACCTTGGAGAAGAGGTAACTGAAGCGGTAATTACAGTTCCAGCTTATTTTAATGATTCACAAAGACAATCTACTAAAGATGCAGGTAAAATTGCAGGTTTAAATGTTCGCCGTATTATCAATGAGCCAACTGCTGCGGCTTTAGCTTATGGTTTTGATAAAAAAGGTAAGGATCAAAAAATTGTTGTATATGATCTAGGTGGAGGAACCTTTGACGTATCTATCTTAGAAATTGGTGATGGTGTATTTGAAGTTCTTGCAACAAATGGAGATACTCACTTAGGTGGAGATGACTTTGATAACGTTATCATGCATTGGATCCTAAATGAGTTTAAAAAAGAACATGGCATTGATTTATCTACAGATAAAATGGCTTTACAAAGACTTCGTGATGCTTCAGAAAAAGCAAAAATAGAGCTCTCTGGTACTGCATCTACAGAGATCAATCAGCCATTTATTACAATGAGCAGTGATGGTCCTAAGCACTTAAACCTAACCCTTACAAGAGCTCAATATGAAAATTTAGCTGCATCGTTAGTAGAAAGAACAAAAGAGCCTTGCTTAAAAGCTATGAAAGATGCAGGCGTTTCTATTTCTGATATCAATGAAGTTATTTTAGTAGGTGGTATGACTCGTATGCCTCTTGTTCAAGAAAAAGTAAAACAAATTTTTGGAAAAGAGCCTCATAAAGGGGTAAATCCAGATGAAGTGGTTGCAATTGGAGCTGCAATTCAAGGTGCTGTTTTAACAGGTGATGTAAAAGATGTTCTTCTACTTGATGTTGTTCCCCTTTCTTTGGGAATTGAAACTCTAGGTGGAGTTATGACAAAAATCATCGAAAGAAACACAACTATCCCTACACAAAAAAAGCAGGTGTTTTCTACAGCTGCTGACAACCAACCTGCCGTAACAATTGCAGTTTTACAAGGGGAAAGAGGGATGGCTGCAGATAACAAAAGGATTGGAAATTTCGATCTTTCTGATATCCCTCCAGCCCCTCGTGGTGTTCCTCAAATTGAAGTTGCTTTTGATATTGATGCAGATGGTATTTTACATGTATCTGCTAAAGATAAGCAATCTGGTAAAGAGCAAAAAATTCGTATTGAAGCATCCTCTGGTTTATCAGAAGAGGAAATCAAAAAAGCTGTAAGCGATGCTGAATCTCATAAAGAGTCAGATAAAATCGCTCGAGAGAAAATTGATCTTAAAAATGAAACAGATGCTTTAATTTTTAGATCAGAAAAATCTTTAAAAGATTATGGTGATAAGATTCCTCAAGAGCTTAAAACATCTATTGAAGAGAAAATGGAGGCAGCAAAAGAGGCTTTAAAAACTGATGATATTGAAAAGATTAAAGCTGCAAAAGAAGATTTAAATCTAACTATCCAAAAAATTGGTGAATCTATGCAAGCTTCAGGGGAAGCTCCAAAAGGACCGGAGGGTGAAAATTCTTCAGAGGAGCCAAAACAAAGAAGCTATAGTCATCAAAAGGCAAATAGTGAAAACAAATCTTCTGATGGAATAGAAGAGGCTGAAGTAGAAGATATAAAATAAATTCTACAAAAAAAATGGGGAACTTTCTTAAGTTCCCCCTTTTTTTATGGTGAACTAAAGGTATGTTTTAGCCAAAAATCTGAGCTATGAAATAAATACCAATCATACACTCCAAAATAGTGCATTCTGTACATTAATTCATAAACAAATGTATATTTGTAATATTCATCCAAATTATTATTTACTAAAGATGCTGCTAAAAAAGAGGTAGAAAGATTAGAGCATTGTGTTAAAAGATAATTACTTTCTGTATGAGTGTGATCCCCTCCCCCATTTGCTAAAACCTCTACATTATTGATACGAGAGTGAGTACCTAAGGTAGAAAAAGTAACATTTCCATTTGCCCCATCTGCATAAACATACGCTTTATTTGGAATAGTACAAGATCCACTCATACTAAAATCTCCAGATGATTCCATATTTACTGAGCCGTTATCTGAAGTGATAAATACATTTGCCTCACGAGAAGTTTGTGTATGCATACGAATATGGGTCCCTCTAATATCGATATTTCCTGATAAAGTTTCAATCTGAGAGTGAGATCCAGCTGAATTACCGCTATACATATCAATATTACCACTTACATGTATAGTATTTCCTGTATGTCCA
>JBIKKN010000019.1:0-9620 GCA_044360335.1 Chlamydiia bacterium
ATCCCCAATTGGAATTATTTTACTAACTTTTTTTCCCCCTTTAATAATAGCGCAAACCTACCCATCTATCTTTTATCAGGCATTAAGTTTTGGTGGGATAATTGCTGTTATTCTTTTTGGCTTATTTCCTGTAATGATGGCTTATAAAGGTAGATATATAGACAAAAAAAAATCTTCCTACCAACTCTTTGGAGGGAAAATTACATTAATATTTTTAACTATTTTTTCCTTATTTATTATTCTATATAGAATATTACACCACATAGGGCTTGAAATATTTCCCCTTCCCTAATTTCATTGACTATAAAATCGGTGCCTAAGTACAATTCCTAAAATAGGGGATATTATGAAGCTTTTATTAGCAACAAGCAATTTGCATAAAATATTAGAGTTGAAAGCAATGCTAAAAGCTGCATTTGCTAAAATTGATCTTTATTCATTAAGGGATTTTAAAGACTACATACCCCCTGAAGAAACTGAAGATTCTTTTGAAGAAAATGCAAAAATTAAAGCTTTTGCTGCTGCAAAGCACTTTAATATGTTAACCCTTGCCGATGATTCAGGGCTTGTAATACCTGCTTTAGATGGTAGACCTGGGGTTCGAAGTTCTCGTTACGCGGGAGAAAATGCAACTTCAAAAGAAAATAATTTAAAACTTTTAGAGGAGATGAAAGATTTAGAAGGGGATAAAAGAAATGGTCACTATAGCTGCTGTTTTGCTTTAGCAAATCCTTCAAAAATCATAAAAGTTGTATCTGCTGACTGTGAAGGTAGAATTGTAGAATCCATAAAAGGAGCTGCAGGATTTGGTTATGATCCTGTTTTTCTTAAGCATGACTATAATTCAACTTTTGGAGAGCTTACAGAGGATATTAAGTCAAAAATTTCCCATAGAAGAAAGGCTATGGATAAAATTATCCCTACTTTGGAGTCTTACCTTCATTGTACTATATAATAGATGGTTATAATCTTTTTTTTCAAATGTTCAACCTAAGTCCATCTATGGAAAATAGAAAAAACTTTGTAGTTATCCTTTTGAATTTAATGAAAAAAGCAAATCTTTCTGGAGAGATGATTTTTGATATGCCAATTGATCATAAAATTTCCTACCCACAAACAAGTGAAAATCCCCCACTTATAATTTGCTATGCACCTACTAATTTAGAGGCCGATGATTTGATCATCGAAAAAATTTATGCAAAAAAAAATCCAGAAAATATTACTGTTATTACCTCTGATAATGGATTAAAACAAAGGGTAAAGGAAACTGGAGCAAATATTTCTTCAGGAAAAACTTTTTTAAGTTTTTTAGAGAAAAAAAATAAAAAAAAGAGTTTTTATCAAAAGCCTATTTTTGAATCAAAATCTGATTTTGAGCGTCTTGAGAGAATTTTTCTTCAAAAGCTTGAGGATACCAACGAATAATTTTATACTCTTTTGGAATCTGACTTATTCTTTCCTCCCATTTAGATATTGTAACTCCATCAAATTGTCTAGATTCAATAACTTTTCCATCAGTAAGATAAATAATCACATGCCCAGGAAATAATATAATATCAAGTGGCTCAATATCTTTTACTTGCTTTCCTATTTCCCACATTTGTGATGTATTTCTTGGTAAATATCCGTTTGTTACAAAATAGAGCAATCCAGAACAATCAATACCAAAAATTTTCCGATGCCTATTTGTAAAAACATCATGTGTTAAAAAGCTCATCATATCTATAACAAAGGGGGTTGTTCCACCAAGTAAGTAGGGAATTTTGGGAAAATTTAAAAGATCATTAAGGATTTGGTTTTTACTTGGTATATTTTTTTCCTCCCCCTCCCCCTCTTGAATAAAAGAGGAAAAGGTAAATAAATGCATTGTTTTAGAGTACTTTGGAAAAATCAACTCTAAAATACCATCTACTTCCCCTATTTTTACTATGGTAGTTTTTGGAAAAGCTACTGTTTCTAAGATTCTTAAATGAAAAGTTTTATCAACTCCCCCATTGTAGTTAATTTCTTTATAAAATGTATTTTTATTAAATAAAGGAGTAAAATTTATTGTTCTATACATTAGAGTTAATACTTGATAAAAATTTGTCTTTAATGTTAACTTTAATACTTACAGTTTAAAGAATCTAGAGGTAAATATATGCAGCTAAAAAAATCCTTCAAAAATATCTTTTTTTTACTTTTTTGTTGCTCAATTTCTTCCTGTGGCAAGAACAATTCTACATCCTTTAATAAATCCTCTCAAGAAATAACAATAAATATTGTTTCTGACCCTGCAACTTTAGACCAAAGAAAAGCAAGACTTCTTTCTGATTACAATATCATCCGAACATTTAATGAAGGGCTCTTTAGGGTAAATAAAGAGGGGGTATCATCTCCTGCAATTTGTGAAAATTATAAGATATCTCAAGATCAAAAAACTTATACTTTTACATTAAAAGAGACCCTATGGAGTAATGGGGACCCATTAACTGCTCATGATTTTATCTACACATGGAGAAGCTCTTTAGCAAAAGATTTTCTATCCCCTAATGCATCTTTGCTTTTTCCTTTAAAAAATGCAAAATCTATTAAAAGTGGTTTGCTTCCAGCTAGTATGCTTGGAGTTAGCGCAGAAAATGATTATACTTTAGTAGTTGAACTTGAAACACCCACCCCCTTTTTTTTAGAACTTTTAGCTATGCCAATTTATTTTCCTGTGAACAAAACTGTTATAGAAGAGTATGAAAATTGGGCTACTGACCCTAGTTACTATGTGTGTAACGGTCCATTTAAACTAAATTCTTGGTCTCATAAAAATCAGATCATTGCAGTAAAAAATGACCTTTATTGGGACACAAATCAAGTAAAACTTAAAAAAATCAAAATGGTAATGGTTGATCAAGATACTGATTTTTCTATGTTCCAAAATAAAGAATTAGATTGGTCTGGCTCCCCTTATTCAGATATCCCTTTTGATGCAATTGCAAACTTTGAAGATAATACTATTTTAAAAAAAGATCCTTTTCTTGCAACTTGTTTGATAAGAATAAATACCAATGTATTCCCCCTGCAAGACAAAAATTTTAGAAAAAGTTTAGCATGCTCTATAAACAGAAAGGAAATTGTAGAAGATGCTATGTCTGGGAGCGCTCAAATAGCTACAGGTATTGTTCCTTTTTCCATGGGATTGGAAGATAGCCCTAATTTTATAGATAATGACGAAATTTCTGCAAAAAAAAACCTTGAGGATGCATGTAAGAGATTAAGTATTGCAGATAAAACTCTGCCGGTATTAACCCTTACTTATGTTGGCAGTCCAAGTAGTAACAAAGTTGTCGCTGTTTTACAAGATCAGTGGAGAAAGGCACTAAATATTACTGTAGAACTTGATCCTGTGGAACGTAAAGTATACATTGATAGAATTAGCAAAGGAGATTATGAGCTTGCATATGGAAATTGGTTTGCCGATTTTAAAGACCCTATAAGTTTTTTAGAGGTATTTAAAACAAAGCATGTGGGCACAAATAATACTGGGTGGGAAAGTTTAGATTATATCAAGGCAATTGATGCAAGTTATAACTGCGCAAGCATTGAAGAAAGAAACCTAGCTTTAAAAGAATCGGAAAAAATCATAATGGATGAGATGCCAGTAATCCCTATTTACCACCACTCTATGATACATTTACAAGATCAAAAATTAAAAGATGTTATTTTAACCTCTACCGGTAATATAGATTTCAAATGCGCTTATATTTTAGATTAAAAAAAATTCTGCTCTTTTTGTTATTGGCATATGGTAGTATTCCCCTTTTCTCTGTTTCTATAACTTTATTAAATGATTCTGCCTATATTTTAAATGCTCAAATTATGGATAATACAGGAAGACAATTAGCTCTTATTCATTTAATTCCAGGACAAATGTATATTTACGATGCAATGCAAGGGACATTTCAAAGAAATACCAATCAACCCTACACCCCTTATACCATCGTATTTTTATGTGAGTCTAATAGACCATACGATTATTCCCAAGATGAACAAGACCAAGCAGATCAGCAAAATAATACCAGCAATGATCCAAAGCAAAAAAAGGAAAAGCCAAGTTATATAAGTCAGTTTGGCATATGGCAATCTGTACCAAGGGGGGCTTTAGTAAATGCTCTTGGTTGCCCTTCTGGCACCCTTTCTTGTGTAATGCAAAAGCATCCAAAGTTAAACAGCAAAAAGCAATCTTCGCAAAACACCAATCAAGGGATGAACAACTGGTCAAATGATGGAGGAATTACATGGTCAAACGATTCAGGTCCTGGCTGGTTTGATTGTCCACAAGATGGATCCCCTTGTCAAAAAAGAAATACCCCAGCTTTTGGCTCAAGAAATGAGGCTACAAACTGGACAAATAAAACTGACCTTACTGTACAAAATGCTTATGGGGAGTTTTGGATAAATAGTGATGGAACCGATTCAACGCTAGATAATTCCTCTGTAGATCAAAAAGGTGAAAAGTCAAATTCAGAAAAAACGCATTCTGAAATTGGCTTTTTTCCTTTAAATAGAAATGGTAGTCCCGAAAGTAAACAAGATCCTTCAGAAAGTTATACCCCTACAGAATCTACCCCTTTGCCTTTTAAGCAAAAAAATCCATAGAGTTATTAACTCTCCTTACGCATTTAAAAAAAGTCTAATAGCTGCATCCGGCTGATAAGATTATGGGCATTGTTATGCTTTCAGAAGTAAAAGAGGAAGAAAGGCTACTGCTATAATTTAGCATCTTTATATCAACGATAAAAGATGCAAACTTAATTCCTGCAGCAATATAATTTTGATATACTACAGGGCTACCAAAGTCGATTTCCCCAAGAAATTGTTTGGAAAGGTACGTAGGACCTGCAAAACTTACTTCTACATATGGAGAGAGTAAAGCAATAGAAATAGGAGAAAATCTAGCGGAAAGGTAGGTTGAATAGGCATATGATTCATCCTTTTGAAAATCCCATCTAGCAATAGATGTGCCTGCATGTATAGATAATGGAAGTTGCGCCTCTTGATTTAGTGGGTAGGAAAAAACTAAGATAAAACCTGAATCTATATCCTTCTTATCGATTTTTTTGAAAAATTGATCGGTAGATATATTATTTTCCTCATACCTTACTTTATCAAAATAAGAAAAATATATCTCTGCAGAAAAAATAGAAGTAGAAAATAATAAAAAAATCAAACGATACATAAGCTCTCCATTTTTATATCATGTTTTTCTAAAGGTAAAACCCCATCATAGAGTTGTTCTTTAAAAAGTACACCAATTGTTTTTATTTTTTTATTTTCTAAATATTTATCATAATAACCTTTTCCAAAGCCAATCCTTCCTCCGCTACTATCAAAAATAATTCCTGGAATCAATACTAGATCAATATCCTCATTTTTTTTACATGTATTATCTGGTTCTAAAAATGTATGGCAAAAAGTTTTCAACTGCTTTTCCATATCGATAACCTCATACGCCACAAGGGTTTTACCCTCAATTTTAGGAAGTATTAAACGTCCTATTGATTGTAAATAACTATTAAAAAGAGCAACAGAAACTTCCTGTTTTAAAGGATAATACGAAAGGATATTTTTATACCCCCTTGTGATCTCTTTGAGTTTAAAAAATACTAAATCTTCTGCCTCTTTTTTTCGAGAGGGGCTGATTTTTTTTCTAAGGGCTAAAAATTCCTCTCTTAGTTTCTCTTTCATTATTTATTCTATAGGGATTCCGTTGTAATAAGAGATAACTTTAAGCAGTGCCCCCTCTTTATCATATATATGAGCTTTTCCTGTTCCATCTATTACCCTTGATATGGGAACATTATCCCCTTTTCTTAAGTATTTACCATTTATAAGATTGTCTTTATGATACTCTTCTACCATCATTAGGGAGCTATCTTCATACCAAGCTATATAAGTTCCTTCTTTTTTATGGTCACAAACTTCCCTTTCACTTTCTAAAACACCATTTGAGTACCAAGAGCAAACCTTTCCGTGAATAAGCCCTTCCCTCCAAGTGGTAGACATTTTTTTTATTGGATCAACCCCGGGATTTGTTCTGTAATAAATAATTTCCTCCCCATGTTTTTTTCCATCTTTAATATAATAGGTAGATTCTTTTGTTCTATCTTGTTTAAAGTTGGTTACAAGTCCCTGAGGGTAGCCATTTACATACTCTTGTGTGCTAATAAGAACACCATTTTTAAATTTAGGTTTTAGCCCCTTGCTACTAATAATTTCTGAAAAAAAAGATCCATCTAAATCAAAATACTTACCATGTATTAGCCGTCCATTTCGATATACCTCTTCATAGGCACCCTTTTCTTTTGATCCTTTAAAAAAAGATTCCCCTTCTTTGATCCCATCTAAAAAATTAGTAAGGAGAATTAACTCCCCCTTTTCATTATAACCTCTTTTTTCTCCAGATATTTTCCCCCTGCTATAAGGCTCTTTAGCTTTTATTTTTCCAGATGGAAAATAATATTCTGCTACCCCTACTTGCTCCCCATTTTGATAAGGAATGGATGCAAAAATATTTCCATTTTCATCATACACACAAGATTTTCCATCAAATACCCAAGAGGTTTTTGCCTCATCTGTAAGATCTGCAATACCTTCAATAACCTTAGCTTTTATTTTTAAAACACCTGAAACATAATACTCTTCATAAATACCATTTGCCCTACCATCTTTTATTTCTAAATATTGGTGAACAAAACCATTTTTATGGTATAAAGTTATTATTCCCCCCTTCTTTTTATCATATATTCTAACAATCTTTTGATGAGGGGATGGTGCTTTTAGATCTTTAACATCATATTTTTTAATTTGCTCACTATCTGTAACAGTTTTTGTAAACCCATTTCTATCTACAATTTGAAGATGTACAAGATTGCCATCTTGTGCATTGTTACAACTTATAAAAAACATACCAAAAAATATAAACAACAACTCTTTTCTATATTTTTTCATCCTGACCTCTTTTGTATTATTTGGATATCTAGGGTATAGATATCTGATGATTTATTACTTTTTTGCCATTTAAGTTTGCTTATGAACATATTAGGTCTTCCCAGATTCAAGTTAAATTGGTTACTTTTTTCCCCTTCAATAATAGATATAAGGTGCAATAAATCTTGGTGGCTAACTTCTATCTGCTTTATTTGATCCCATACTAAGTTATTTGCTAAAGTAGAGGATTGAAAACGCAAATGATTTTCACTATTTTCAAAAAAATCTAGCATTTGCTTTATACCACTATATCGCTCTTTATTATCTACTTGTTCACAAAAGGCTAAAAGATTTTCCCTCTCTTTGGATAAAAAATTTATTTTCTCTATATTATTTATTATAAAATTTTCATCACAAAGACTATTTTTATCCCCTTTTAACAAACCAAAAAGTTTTTCTAAATAAATTACTTCCTGTTTAATATTTTTAAGCTTATCTATATTTTTAAAAATAAATATACCCAAAAAAATGCAAGAAAGGGTGGGAATAAAAATAAGGGCAATAAATATTTGCTTGCTAAAGATCCAATCTGGCCTATTAAAAAATGACTTTATTTTAAAAAATAGCTTTTCTTTCATATTTTAACCTTCAAAGTAACAAAAGTTGAGTCTAAATCTTCATAATATTCCATTTTTTCATAAAGCTTTTTATATAAAAAAGAAGAGGAGAACATATCTTTAAAAATTTCTATATTATTTTCCTCTGCCCCATTTTTAATAGTAAATGTTAAAGCTATAATATAATCTAAACTAAGATTTTCTTCTGTGGGTTTTTGTACTATTTGATAATCGGATAGCTCTAAATCTATCCCCTTTGATTTACAAAATAAAATCCACTCCATCAAAGGCTCTAATATTTTTGGCCCAAAGGCTACCCTTTGGATTTGCTTTTGCCGTTTAATTACCTCTTGTAGAGCTTTTCTATTCTTTTCTAGTGCTTGCTCATTAAAATTGATTTTTGCTCCTAAAGGCTCATTAAATAGCGCCACTTGTTTTAAAATCGATTCATATTTATATTTAAGGTTTGCCTTCTTTTTCATAAAAAAGGAGCCGCTAATAAAAAAAACTATCATCAGACTTGTTAAATAAATTCCAAGATATCTATATAAATACTTTTCTGCCCGCCTTTTTTGACCTTGGGGGGTAAACTTTTCCTGGCCAAGTTGTAAGCTTTTATCATCTGAAATAATTCTATCTAAAGCTAAACCTATTTCTATAGCATAAGTATTGATCTGAAAAGAAGAAAACTCTAAATGTGGGGTAATAAGAAGGGACTCAAAATCAATAGGTGGCAAGTGTGGTTTTAAAATTTCAGAAAACTCAAGATATCCTGTAAATAAAATTTTTTGAGCTTCTGATGCTTTTGGCTCTTCTTCTAAAATATAACTCCATCCTCTAGAAATTTCTTTTTCTATCTCACAAAAAACAGCTGATGAGTGATTTTTTTTACCTAAATTAATAGTGTCTATAAATAGATTAGCTATTTTTTTTGTATCTACTGGCTCACTAACTACTTTATCCTTTTGAATAGCGTCGATAATATTTTTTAATCCAAAAGGGAGAAAAACTTCCCTTTTTATCTCTTCTTCTTCTAAATAATAAAAAAAAGAGCTCTCCCAGCCTAAGTGAAATAGGAAAAACGGCTCCGCTTTTTTTGCAAAAACCTGAACAAATCTTTCTATTCCCCTTGAAACTGAACTTATCCACTCAGGTTTAACCCCTAAAGAATCTATTGCTTCCATATGCTTTAGCATTGCTTGTTTTGTAAAGCCATAGAGAGTAACTTTTGTTTCTTTTGGATATTTTTCAAAAATTGGAACAAAAAATCGATTTTCATCGGCATAAATTTCTTCAGAAGATAGCTGAAATTCTAATGCTTTTTTAACTTTCTTAAGATTTTCAAAAGGAATTAAAATTTTTTTAATATATATTTCTTCTGCATTAAGGGCAGATACTATCTGAACTTCCCCATGAAAAAAACTTGCTTTTTTATCTAAAATTCTCTTTAAAGCATTTAAGTTTACCGTATCTTTTTTAAACTCTTTAAGAAATTCTATACGACTTTTTTTCCCTTTTTTTGAAATAAGGGAGACTTTAAAATAGTCTCCATCAGAATATAAACCAAGTACATACATAGCAGCTACAATTAACCCAAGCTAAATTTTTTAACATTAATAAAGAATAATAATAGATGACGTAAAAGAATACTATGGTAAAATAGAAGAAAATCAAGATAGGTAGACCTTTATGACGATTATTTCAGCGATTTCTGGGCTGTTTTCCCTTTATACCATTTTACTATTTGGCAGAATTGCCCTTTCTTGGTTTCCCTCTCTCTACAAATATAAGGCCTCTTACTTTTTAATTTTTCTCACTGATCCATATATGAATATTTTTAAAAAAATCATACCACCTATCAATGGGGTACTTGATTTAAGTCCTATGCTTGCTCTTTTTTCCTTACGCTTTTTAGAAACCTTTATTATTAGTATGATTCGATGACACTATTTAAACCTATAAAAATAAAAAATTTAAACCTTTCTTCTAATATTGTATATTCCCCCCTTGCTGGATGCTCTGATCTTGCTTTTAGAACTATGG
>JBIKKN010000021.1:0-9410 GCA_044360335.1 Chlamydiia bacterium
TAGTCTTATTTTTACAGAGATGACCAAAGCCGATGCACTTGCTCGTGGGGATCATGGAACGTTTTCTATGCTCTCTTATACCAAATCCATGCACCCAATTGGCGCACAAATTTGTACTGCAAAAAAAGAAATTGCAGGGCCATGTAGTAGAATAATCGAAGATCTTGGCTTTGATCTTATTGATCTAAACTGTGGATGCCCTGTGGACAAGGTAACAAAAGATGGCTGCGGATCGGCTCTTATGAAAACTCCTGATAAAATTGGAGAAATTGTTTATCAAATGCAAAAATCGGTAAATATACCTGTAACAATAAAAATTCGCGCTGGGTGGGATGAATCTTCTATCAATGCTAAAGAAATTACAAAAATTGCAGAGCAAGCAGGTGCATCTGCTGTGTTTATTCATGGAAGAACAAGAAAACAAGCCTACAAAGGACCTGCAAACTGGGACTATATAAAAGATGCATGCGATTTTAATCGCTCTATCTTAGTGTTTGCAAATGGAGATATTAATTCTAAAGAATCTGCAGAAAAAGTCCTTTTACATACCCATGCAGACGGGGTTTTAGTTTCAAGAGTGACTATGGGCTCTCCACAAATTGGTAAAGAGATTTTTTTTGGCGAAGAAATAAATCCCGATCCCCTTGAATTAGTAAAAAATCATGCAAGGGAAATTTGTCTTTTTGCTACTTGTGAAAAAGCACTCTCCGACATACGAAGAGTTGCTTGCTGGTACCTTCGAGAAAAAAAGGAATATACAGAGATTCGTGTTGCTATTAATAGATCTAGGAGCTTAGAAGAAGCTCTTTTAGCAATACAAATCCCTGTAAATAGTTAAAATTCTAATGCTAAACTTACGATCAAACCACCCATTGACCAAGCAACACCATCCACCTGATTAGGGTAGGATGTTAAATCCGTAGAAGATGTTGTGGTTGAAGTATCAATTGCTTGAGCAACCATATCAAAATAGTTATATGCATTAGTATAATACCTTGTATCAAATCCTACTTTAAAAGTTAAATGTTTGGTGTTTTCCCCCATATACTTATCATATTTTAATCCAATTATATTTCTTAATGTCAAAGAATAGTTTATCGAACTGTTCTTGTTTAGTAAAGTTCCTGGAAGATTTTCTGTGGTAACAACTCCCCATCTATCAGAAATATTTATCTGCCCTAAAAGTACTGCCAAATCCATATATCCAAAAATACTCAAGCCAGAAAATAAACAGTAGCTACCATCAAAACCAAACATAGGTCCTATCCCCCAAAAATTGGACTTTGTGGCATTTAAAAGTTTTGAAGAGCTATTTGTAGTAAAAGGTGCAAGTAAACTTGTGGGATTAAAATATGTCTCTCTTGCATTAAGTCCCAGCCAAGCATTTTTAAGACCTGCAAAGGTGTCTACCATGAACTTTGAAGAGGTATAAGAAGTTTTAGATAAAAACACATCTAAAAGGAAGTAATCTATCGAAAAACTATTTCTAGCTTGCTTAAATTGGTAATTTTGCACTGGATATCCAGTACCTGGCCAAGTGGGTACAGATATTGGAACTATTGAACTTCCTGTTGTAAAAACATCTAAATTTAGATTCGATGTAGCGCTCATCCATTCAAACGCTCCTTTTAATGAATACTCATCATGGTGTATAGATTTTGCTAAACTTGCCCTTAAGCCCGAAGTTAATCCAAAATCATACCCCTTTATACTATTTGTTCTAGTTGGACTATCTACTGATCCTGTACCATTTGTATGGATCATCAAAATATCAAAGTCATCCACATTCATATTTTCTAATAAATATCCGATTTCTATTTCACAAAAAGATTTAAAATCTTCCCTATAGCAAGAAGAAGGCATTGTCTTTTCATAACTGTTTTGCTTAAACTTTTCTGCCGAAAGGGCAGATGCACAAAGTATAGTAAAACAAAATACATAATTAATTTTTTTTCTCATTTAAAAACTCCTGTTAAAAATCTAAAGCCAACTTTAAAACAAACCCTACCATTGCATAGGAATTATTTTGTATAATATTTGGTTGAGATGCTTGCTGCAAAAATGGATACTGGTTGAAATAGTAACTTGTATCAAATCCAAACACCATATTATAATGGCGGGTTTGGCAAAAGGAGTCTTTATCAAACATAATCCCTATCATATTTCTTAAAGTTGGACAAAAGGTATAAAAGTTATCTGTTAGCATATAATTTGCAGGAACACTTGCAGTTGTAACTACCCCTGATCTATTAGAAATATCTGTATTCCCATATAAAATTGCAAGATTTGAAGAGGAAAAAAAGCTCCAACCATAGGAAATATAGTAACTGCCATTAACTCCTACCATAGGGCCTATTCCCCAATAATCTGTGTTTGCCACTTTTTTTAAAATTTCATTAGAAAGTAGTGGATCATTAAGAGTTGTCGATCGTGTAGGCTCAAAGTAAGCTTCTTTTAAATTATAATAAATCCAAGCTGTTTTAAGCCCTGCATAAGGCTGATAGGAAAATACGTTGGAAAAATAAGATCCCCTACTTAAAAATATATCTAACAAAAAATAATTGGTATTTAAAGATACATTTGCCTGTTTTAAATTAAAATCATATACTGGATCTGCTGTTCCTGCCCACACATCATAGCCAATTGGAATCACAGTTAAATCACTACTACTTAAATTGTCATTTGCTTTTCCTAAAGAATTTAGCCATTCAAAACTAAAATCGATCACCCAATCATCATGCGAAAAATACTTTGCAATAGCCGCTTGAATACCTACACTCATCGGAAATGATACATTTCTTACCTTATCTGATTGCTTAGGATTTGAAATGGTGCCCGATCCCTCTTTTTGTATATAATATACATCTAAATTAGAAATTCCAACCTTTTCTACTAATAATCCTATTTCAATATGCCATAAAGATCCATCATATATAGGAAAACTACTACAAAGAACTGGCCCTTTAGATCCGTTTGGCTTTACAGTATCTGCAAAAAGAGTAACCGTGGATAAAAAAAGATAAAACCACTTTAGAGAAAAATGCATAATAAACCTTTTATGTGAAATTTAAAGTATATAGATTATAAAATATTATTTCTAGATAAATAAAAGAGGCGGCAAATTTTTTTGCCGCCCTTTTTATTACTTTAAATAAGTTTCTTTTAAACTTTAAAAATCCCAACCAAAGTCTAATATAAACCCAACCATTCCCCAAGAATTGTTATCTACTAAAGTAGGAACTGAATTAATCTGACTTCCTGTAGAAACTCGATCCGCATTTGCAAATAGATTTACTACTGGATACTGGTTGAAATAGTATCTTGAGTCAAATCCAAAACGTAAAGTACAATGCTGCTTATCACAGAATATATCCTTATCATACTGAAGACCTATAATATTTCTTATTGCTGGAGATAGCACTTGTAAAGTACCTGAAACTATAGAATTTGAAGGTAAATTCTCTGTTGTAACAACCCCTTGTCTATCAGATATAGATACTTCTCCAAGTAAAACAGCAAAATTTGTTGCTGAGAAAAAGCTCCATCCAGATACTAGATGATAATTACTATTTACCCCAACAACTGGTCCTACGCCCCAAAAATCAGTTGCCACTTTTCTTATTGCTGATTCAGTTGACGTAAGCTCCGCTCTTGCAGCTGAAGATGCTGTAGATGGCACTCCGTAGTAGGATTGGCTCATATTATAACCGAGCCATGCAGCTTCAATACCTGCAAAAGGCTCATAATTAAATGTACCTGAAAAATAAGACCCTCTACTTAAATATACATCCAATAAAAAATAATCAACTTTTAATGATGCTTCTAAATTTTGGAATGCATAGTCCGATGGCGCTAAAGCTAGCCCCCACCACTCTGCCACCCCTGTTGGAACAATAGAACCATTGGATGCAGTTAAATCTTGGTTTTGAGTTCCTTTTGAACTCATCCACTCAAATTTTGTATTTATCATCCAATCATCATGAACAAAATATTTACCAACCCCTAATCTTAAACCAACACTAACATCAAAGTTAATGTTTAAAAGGGAATTTATATCTGTAGGGCTATTTACAGTACCATTTCCTACAGTATTACGTACAGCAATGGTGCTATTTGATACTCTCATCTGCTCGACAAGTATCCCAACTTGTAAATTCCAGCCACATCCATCATAAATTGGAAAGCTGTTGCACAAGTCAGCTCCTTTGCAGCCATTAGGTTTTATTGTATCTGCAGAAAGTGTAGATAGTGTTAACGACATAACACTAAATATTGCTGCAATTTGCTTGATTTTTAACATTTTTACCTCTCGCGGGTGTTGTTTTAATAAAAAAAATTCTATTTAATTGCCAATTAACAGTCTTACTGTTTTATTGCAATATTTTTTATTAATGTTTAAAAAAAAAGAGAACAATTCGAAAATTGTTCTCTTTTTAATTATCCCTTTATTTGAGAGTTTGTTTTTAAAAATCCCATATAAAATTAAGATATAAACCTGATGATGCAATATCCCCTGCTCCAAGTGGTGCAGATTTTGCAAATACATAACGAGCATCATAACCTAATTTAACTGCTACAAAATGCTGACCATCTAAACAATATCTTGATAGCTGCAGACCAATAATGGATCTTAAAGGAACATAATACTCTTGATTACTATCATAATCTGCTCCAATTGTTCCATAATTTTCAGGATTTGAAATAGTTACTAATGTATATTTCAAAGTGTAATTTGCATTCATTCTACCATACAAAATAGCTACATCACTATTGGAAAAGAAACTTAACCCTTCTGTTATATGGTACTCCCCATTAAATCCAAACATAGGGCCTACTCCCCAAGCATCCATATCAAATGACCAGTTGGCATTGTCTGATGCGTCTGCAAAGTCGTTGGTTGCTGTTGTACTAAAATTATATCCTTTTGTGTTAAAACTTCCGCTATACCACAAAGCTTTTACCCCAGCAAACGGCTCATAGGAAAAACAAGAAGAATGAAAACTACCACGGCTTAATAATACATCTAACTGATAGATATCAATACTCGCATTAAAAAGTAAGCTAGTATAATAAGGAGGAAGAGTTACGCCCCCTTCAGGTTTGATCATTATTGTGTTTAAATTAGTCCAAACATTGTTAATACCCATTGTGTAGGTAGTATTACCTGCACTAAAATCTTTATCTGAAATACTTGAGGAGAGCCAGTCAAATTTTGCTCCAACATACCAGTTATCATGTTCCATCAAATGCCCCAAACTTGCTGTTACCCCTGCTGTATAACCAAAACAAGTGTCAAGATCGCTTCCAACTGTATTTATATACTCTACTTCACCTGTAGTTCCTAAAGGCTGATTAAATGGTTGACCATAATTTTTCATACCAGCTGTCATCCCATACATCCAAGGCTGCTGATATAAAAGCCCAATATCAATATGCCATCTATGATCACAGCAATCTTGCTCTTTGCCATACATTGGAAAAGAAGAACAAAGAACAGGTCCTTCACATCCATTTGGTTTTACTGTTGCAGTTTCCGCTCCAACTAACGCAACTGATGCAAACAAAGTTGCAAAAAATAACGCTCCAGCTGTTTTAATTTTTTCCATTCTAGCCCCTTATAAAGTAGTTTTTTAGTAATTCTTTCCTTTATACAAAAAATAAACCATTATTACAATACTTTTTTTATTAAAGTACCCATCTTAAGGAAAAATATTTCCATTTTTCCGTAAGATAAGTAAATTAGTTTAAGGAAAAAAAGTCTCTAAGGTTTTTTATAACAGGAAATTTTGTTTAAAAATTCCAGATAAAATTTAGATAGAGTCCATTTGCTGCAATGCTATACCCATTTATAGGCATAATTGGAAGTGAACCCTATTGATCATTACCTCTTCTTATTATCCCTACATGTCCAAATAATCCACTATCTGCAAGTACGTAACGAGCATCATAACCAATTTTTATTGCAATATAATGTTGATCTTGTAAACAATACTTACCAAACTTTAAACCCAAAATAGATCTAACAGGAACAAAATAGGGTTGGTTAAAATCTTGTATATAAGTAGATACAGCAGTTGTTTCGTTATTTATATTACTGCCAATAACAGATGATGTATTAGATGAGTTAATTTTGCCATAAAGAACAGCTATATTACTATCTGAAAAAATGCTAAACTCCTCTGTTATAAAATACTCCCCATTAAAACCAAATAGAGGACCTACTCCCCAAGATGTATAGTCAAAAATAGTTTCAAGATAAGTGTTATTATTTCTAAAATAAATAATTCCATTATTAAAACCTCTTCTTGTTTGTGATCCATTATACCAAAGAGCTTTTACTCCAGCAAACGGCTCAAAAGAAAAACATTTAGAATGAAAAACTTCCACAACTTAGCGCAAAATTAAGATCATAAATATCAAGGTTTGCCTTTGAAATTAAGGAGGTATACAGATTGTCGAATAAATAAATATTACTTCCAAATTGAGCTGTTTGAACAGTTGGATTTGTAAATCCTTGTAAACTATATTGTAGTTCTACATTGCTGTAAGAATTTGTTATATTTGATGAGAGCCAGTCAAAATCTACTAAAAAAAACCAGTTGTCATGTTCCATGAAATAACCAATTCCTGCAGTTATTCCTAAGGAATAATCAAAACACTCTTCTAAAAATCTTATTGTTGTATTTGCATATGGCGCGTTACTAACATTATCAATTTGTAAAATATTTACCCCAGCAACACTTGAAGTACCCGCTCCCATATTTGACATCCAAGGCTGTTGATGTCATAAATTGGATATGACGGGCATAAAACTGGCCCCTTACATCCGTTTGGTTTTACTGAAGGTATATCTTCAGCAAAAAGCGCAGATGATAGGAGTATATAAGCTGTAAAAAGCGCTCCTATAATTTTATTTTTTCCCATTGCATCCTCTATAGATTAGATTTTTAAGTATTTTTTATTTATATAGAAAACAAATTATCACTTCAATATTTTTGTTTTTGCTCCAAGTAAGGTAATTACTTTAGAGCAAAAAAAAACCTCTAACAAAAAATTGTTAGAGGTTTTTTTATAGCAGGAAGTTTTGGTTTAAAAATTCCAGATAAAATTTAAATAAAGTCCATTTGCTGCAATGCTATATCCATTTCTAGGCATAATTGGAGTTGAGCCAAAACTTTCACCATATCTTCTTGTTATCCCTACATCTCCAAATAACCCACTATCTGCAAAAACGTAACGGGCATCATAACCAATTTTTATTGCAACATAATGTTGATCTTCTAAACAATACTTACCAAATTTTAAACCCAAAATAGATCTAACAGGTATAAAATAGGGTTGATCAAAATCTTGTATATAAGTAGCTACACCAGTTGTTTCATTATTTATAGCACTTCCGATAACAGCTGATGTGTTAGATGAGTTAATTCTGCCATAAAGAACAGCTATATTACTATCTGAAAAAATACTAAACTGCTCTGTTATAAAACATTCCCCATTTAAACCAAATAAAGGACCTGCTCCCCAAGATGTATAGTCAAAAACTGTCTGAAGATAAATGTTATTGCTTGCAAATAGATTAGGATCTGTACTATAAGCTTTTCTTGTTTGTGATCCATTATACCAAAGGGCTTTTACCCCAGCAAACGGCTCAAGAGAAAAACATTTAGAATGAAAACTTCCACGACTTAACGCAAAATTAAGATCATACATATCAAGGTTTGCTTTTGAATCTAAAGAGGTGTAGTTATTATCATACATAGGGTCATTACCACCTGTAAATCGTCCTGCTTGAACAGTTGGATTTGTAAATCCCTGCATATGATACGCATTTTCTACATTATTATAAGAATTTATTGTTTTTGATGAAAGCCAATCAAAATCCACTAAAAAAAACCAGTTATCATGTTCCATGAAATAACCAATTCCTGCAGTAATCCCTAAGGAATAATCAAAACACTCTTCTAAAAATACACTTGTTGTATTTTTATAGGCTGATTCTTGTAAAATGTCCACACCAGCAGCACTTGAAGTACCCGCTCCCATATTTGACATCCAAGGCTGTTGATATAAAAGACCTAAGTTTACACTCCATCTGTAATCACAACACTCATCACATCTGTCATAAATTGGATATGACGGGCATAAAACTGGCCCCTTACATCCGTTTGGTTTTACTGAAGGCATCTGTTCTGCAAAAAGTGCAGATGATACAAGCATACACGCTGTAAAAAGCACTCCCATAATTTTATTTTTTTCCATTGTATCCTCTATAGATTAGATTTTTAAGTATTTTTTATTTATATAGAAAAAAACTCATTATTACAACACTTTTTTTTATTTTAGTTTTTTAGAAATTCCAAATGAAGTTTAAATAGAGCCCATTTGCAGCAATATTATATTTACTATATAGCATTATATTTTGTTTAAAATTTTGTCCTTCTACAGATGCATTTACTTCATTTCCAGATAAACCAGCATCCCCAATTACATATCGGATATCATAACCAATTTTTAATGCTATATAATGACTATTCTCTAAAAAATATTTGTCAAATTTTAAACCAAGAATTATTCTAAAAGGAACAAAATAAGGTTGCTTAAAGCTTTGTAAATAAGTAGCTACAGAATTAATATCATTATTTACCGACGGGTCAAAATACAAAGAGGTAGTTTGTGTATTTATACCCCCATATAAAAGTGCAATACTACTATCAGAAAAAACACTAAGTTGTCTGGTAAAAAAATACTCCCCATTTAAACCAAAGCTAGGACCCACTCCCCATGCTTGATATTTTTGAAGAGATTGTAAATAACTATTAGTGTTTAGTATTGTATCATTATACCCTCTTCTTTGATATGACCCATTATACCAAAGAGCTTTTACCCCAGCAAACGGCTCAAAAGAGCAACATTTAGAATAAAAACTTCCCCGACTTAAAGCAAAATTAAGATCATAAAGATCAAGATCTGCTTTAGTATCTATTGAATTCCAAACATTAGCATTCAAACTATTAGTAGTGCCTACATTTGGATTTAAAAATCCAGCCATATGATAAATTAGACCAGGATTATTATAAGAATTTTTTATATTTGCTGAGAGCCAATCAAGATCCACCAATAAAAACCAGTTATCATGGTCTATAAAATAACCAATCCCTGCAGTAAGCCCTAAAGAATACTCAAAACACTCTTCTAAAAAATTACTTGTTGTATTCTTATAAAGAGAAGTATTATTTTGATATATATTTTGTCCGATATCTGCAGTTCCAGCCCCCATATCACTCATCCAAGGCTGCTGATACAAAAGACCTAAGTTTACACTCCATCTGTAATCACAAAAGTCATTAGGTTTTCCGTAGTTTGAAGAAGATGGACATAAAACTACCCCCTCACATCCATTTGGTTTT
>JBIKKN010000056.1:0-5730 GCA_044360335.1 Chlamydiia bacterium
AAATTAAATTTTTAATTAATAGCTCCTATTAGTATAAAATAAGAAGGATTTATCATAATCAAATTTTTTTTATAAAATCTATCCAGTTCTCACCCCGCTACCGCCTTGATCTAGAATAATCCTTTCATAGGCGCTCAATCTGTTGATCTCCATCTGCATTTTATTTAGCCTTTTTTTTGCATTATCTAGCTCTTCTTTTATTGTTTGATCTTGTTGATCGCATTTGCTTGAATTCTGGTTTGTTTCTTCTTGTAATGGGTTAGATATTTTGATACCTAGTTGATTAATTTTGAAATCTATTTGGTCTTTTGTAGGCTTAGTTCCCTTATCCAAAAAATAATAAATAGACAGAGTAATCAAAGATAGAAAAATATATCTCACATACTCTTTAATTTTTTCGGCCCCACTCTGTATAAGACTAATCTTATACAATTTAGTGCTTGTTGCTTGGTAATCCCTTATTACAACTTCCCTTATTTGATCCATAACTTCACCTATTTTTGATAAAATAAAAGTCAGACAGTTACCCGCCTGACTTTTATCGAAATTAAACAAATCTCATCTATTTTCTATTGACCTATTTGTTATCTCAATCTCCAACTACTTCTGCTTGGTCGTCGCCTTCTTCGCCTCCTGCTCCGTCTGCCGCTGCTACCCTTGGTGCCTCTGCTGGGTCTGCTACAATAGTTTTCTTTTCTTCTACTTCTACTTCATCTCCATCTCCGCCTAGTTGTCCTGCTGCCGCTGCCGCTGGTCCTCCGCCTACTTGTCCTGCTTCTTCTTCATCTTCTTCTTCTTCATCATTTATGTCTCGCACCTTGTCTGCTAGTTGTCCTCGAAGTATGTCTACCCTTTGTTGTATTTTATCATGACTCGGCTCTTCTACACGTCCAGGATAGGCGCCGAAACTAATAAATCTTAGTAGTTCTTTAAAAAAACCTAAAACATATGCTCCAATTTTTTGAGCCTTTCCTTCGATTTCGCCTATTTTTTCATTCCATGCGTCTAATCTAAGCTGTTTCACAGCATAAGTTTCTATTTCCTTGAGCTGAACATCAAAAAAATTAATTTCCTTTCTTGCTAATGCTTCTATCATACTATTATCTCCTTTTTTTATTGTTTTAATTAAGAATATATAAATATTATATCGATTAAATAAATTAATGGGCAACTATATTTTCTATTTTTCTGAATTAAAATAATAATTGTAAATATATAAAATTTTAATTATTTGTTTTGATTTATTTTTTACTAATAAAGCTTATACTATATACAGAGCTTTACAAAAACAGCGGGGGTTTGCTATAGTTTTTTCTATGAATAAGAAAAAATGTGCTGTAGAGATTTTAAGAAGGGAGGATTTTCCCCTTTGGTATCAAGAGGTTGTAAGGCTTGCTGATTTTGCAGAAAATTCAGATGTACGCGGGTGTATGGTGATAAAACCTCGCGGTTATGCTATTTGGGAGCGTATTCAAAAAATTATTGATGATAAATTCAAAGCGCGTGGTATTCAAAATGCCTATTTTCCTCTGTTTATTCCAGTAGAATATCTACAAAAGGAAGCAGAGCATGTGGATGGATTTGCTAAAGAGTGCGCAGTTGTTACCCATTCAAGGTTAGAATTAGATCAAAATGGCAACCTTGTTCCTGCTGGGAAGTTAGATACCCCCCTGATCATTAGACCCACATCGGAGACAATTATTGGGGAGAGTTTTGCAAAATGGATCCAGTCCTACCGCGATCTTCCCCTTAAAATCAATCAGTGGTGTAATGTGGTTCGCTGGGAGATGCGCCCCCGTTTGTTTCTTAGAACGGCAGAAATTCTTTGGCAGGAAGGGCATACTGTTCATGCAACGGAAGAAGAGGCTATCGAGCAAGCATTAGAAATTCAAGACTTATATGCCGGTTTTGCTGAAGATTATTTAGCAATTCCTGTGATCAAAGGGGAAAAGTCAGAAGGGGAAAGATTTCCAGGGGCCGAAAATACATTTACCTTTGAAGCGATGATGCAAGATGGTAAGGCTTTGCAGATGGGAACATCCCATTACCTTGGGCAAAATTTTTCTAAAGCTGGAAATATTAAATTTTTAAATAAAGATGGGGTCGAAGAGTATGGCTATACCACTTCTTGGGGAATTTCTACCCGCCTAATTGGGGCCTTGATCATGACCCATGGCGATGACAACGGAATGATCATCCCTCCAAGGATTGCAGCAAAGCATATTGCTATTATCCCTTTTTTCACAGATGAGTCGAAAAAAGAGCAGATCCTTTGTTTTTGCAAAAAGCTCAAAGAAAAACTATCAGAAATCACCTATTATGAGACAAAAATTGGGGTAGATATTTTTGATGATGATAGGCGCGCTGGCGATAAGTCTTGGGATGCAATAAAAAAAGGGTATCCTGTAAGGATAGAAATTGGAGCAAGGGATATTGAGTCTAACAAATATCCATTATCAGTTCGAACAAAAGAGAAAAATGAGCATGAGCTTTTTACTTTTGAGCAAATTGTAGATGGGATAACAAAAATATTTGATGAAATTCATTTTACACTGTTTAATCGAGCATCCTTATATAGGGAAGAAAATACAGTTACTGCAAAATCGATGTTAGATTTTGAAGAAGTTGTTAAATTAAACTCCTTCCCAAGTAAATTTATCAAAGTCCCATATGGGGGAGATAAGCTTTTAGAGGAAAAAATTAAAAAAGATTATGGCCTAACTATCCGCTGCATCCCAAGCAGGCAGCCTCATGATATAGAGGGGTGTCTTTTTAAAGGGAAGAAAAAGGCTCAGCAAGTAATTTTTGCAAAATCCTATTAATGACAACTCAATCTATTGACAATAAGTGATTTAGATATTAATTTTTTTATATTTAAAAATATTATTAATTATGTTATAATTATAACTTAATCATTAATAGGATTGTATAATTATGGAAAACCCGATTTCTAGAGAAGAAAAGCTGACCCTTGAATACTATATTATCGACAAAGATAGGCTATGTATAAAAGCTGACGGCTCACTTCGAAAATACACTAAATTCCAAGCTTTTTTTGTAAAAATGTTCAGCTATTTCAATAAAATCTCGTTTGATAGAGATAAAATAATTAGTAGAATAACAAAATTAAAAAATGAATTTGAAAAAACAGTTAATCACACATTAGAAGATTTTACAAAATTAAAAGAAACAGATAGCAAGACATTTTATGATCAATTAAGGAAAAATCAGTTAGCATATATACATATGAGGCTTGATTTATTTTTTGGAGAAACAAAGACAATGGAATCCTTAAGCAGCAATTACGATCCAATAACTATAGAATTCGGTAATTATATAAACAGAAATGTGCCTTTCTAAACTTTAAATATTTTTATTTTACGTAAGGTGAGTAACTAGTGATTAGACCTTTTCAAAATCCTATTGCGAACTTTTTTTCATTTCTTTCAAATAATTTATATAAATATTGTTGAATAATTTTCCAATAGAATGATTATTAAACTTATTTTTTTCTAAAAGAGACAAACTGGCTAAAATCTTATTACAATTTTTGATAATTTTATTGTTGTGTTTACCAAGATAGCACTCTTGCTTTGATATAAAATTTGTAAAAGTTCCTAAGTTTTGTCTATAAATAACAACAGCAGCCATCTCACATAATTTATGAAAATTAAAGCTAGTATTTACAAAAAAATCATCTCTTATAGTAATCGCATCAGGGGTTTTTACAACATTTAAAGCAGCTCCCCTTTTATGTGGCGCCACATATTTTTTTCCCTCCCCAGTACTTAAAGAAAATGCCAGCATCGAAGGTTCTTTGTGAAGATTTGGTTTATTATTCCTTTGACTTTTTGCGTCCTCAATAACTTTACTAAATAATGCCCCAAGCCAACATTCATTAAATTTCCTACGATCATTTATAGGATATTTGCTTAATGCACTGTAACATGCGGTAACAAAAGTACCAACTCCTTGAGCCTTTTGCAAAGTTTTTCGTAATTCTGTATTAGGAAAAGTAAAGCCAGATTGCATTAATCCATGCACAGCAGGTAAATATACAGTTGAAAGTAAAGGCTCTCCTATATAAGCAAAAAGAACGCTCTCTGTAGCTGTTACTACTTTTGTCTCTAAGCACAAAAAACCTTGCTCTATAGCATATTCAATAGCAAGGCGCTGATTACGAGGTATATATGATTCACCTGCCACTGATGCTTGATGAGAAAATCTGTTAACTCGTTTTTCTGAGAAGTTGGCTTTATAAAATTGCTGAACCCCCAATCCTTTTTCCACTACTGCTTTTATTTGCATTTGCGTAAAAGCAGTTTTTTCTGATAAATTTTTAGAATATTTTCTGTAAAAATTTTGTATAATAATTGCAGCATGAGTTTGTCTTGCTAGTACATGCATAAAAAATCCTCTATTAAAAATTTAAAAAGAAAAATATTCCATAAAAGCTATTTAAAGTACAGAGTTTATAAGATTTAGCTTAATTTTTGAGCTAGCATCTATTCGATCACACTCAGATGGTTTATCACCAAGAAGTGGATAAGTATAAAGATCCATAGCAGAAAGTACTTTAGATGAATCTTTAAAAAGGGGTTTTAATAGATTAAAATCAGGTATCATCAGAGAAATACTCCCTTGGTGAAGATATCCCCCGCTTTTTCTCCTTTGCGCTCCGCCGGCAAGTTTTTTTCCTGCAAACATAATGTCATATTTAGTGGGTTTGGCAAAGCAAAAATGTTTACAATCTTCATCCATGGGAGAAGAGCTCTCTGCAAGAAGCGAAAATTCCCCCTCTTTGTCACAAACAAATTCTATAAGCGCCTTACAAACTCTTTCATTTATATATTTATAGCACTCCATCACATCCTCAAAGTATCCAGGGTGGGATTTTGGTATAAAGCAAGAAAAGGAAAAATCAGAAATATGAAAAAGAACTCCCCCACCAGTTGGTCTTTTGCTAAAGTCAAAATCTTTAATATATACTTTTGGCTCCATCAAAGTTTCAGGTTTAATAAAAACGCCAAAAGTAAAGCTTGGCTTTATAAACTCATAAAAATGAAGGACTGGGCTATCATCCTTTTTCATCGAAAGTAAAAGGTTTTTATCTTTATCCATTAAGGCTGAAGCACTTTGCTTTCCGCTATCAATTATTTTCCACATAAAACCACTCCTTTTTAAGATCTTAGCGATAAAGGGATAAAAAAAATAGTTAAAATCTTAAAAAAACCTCTTGTGCAAAGATTCAGGATAATTTACAAGAAAGAAAAACCATGCTATTATCCATTATTAGGATCGTACATTTAAAATTAATATTCTAAAGAAAAGGAAATCCTTATGTCACAATTTGATAACTTTACAAGTCGAACTAAACAAGTAGTGAAACTAGCCAAGCGAGAAGCTTTAAAGCTAAATCACTCCTATTTAGGAACCGAGCATTTACTTTTAGGTTTATTAAAACTTGGCCAAGGGATAGCTGTAAATGTCCTTCGTAATTTAAATATTGAATATGAAACTCTTCTTGCCGAAGTGGAGCTTGTAGTTGGATATGGCCCTGAAATACAAGTGTATGGGGATCCTGCTCTTTCTGGTAAATGTAAAAAATGTTTTGAACTTGCTAATGAAGAAGCACTAGCTCTTCATCATAACTATGTAGGAACTGAGCATTTACTTCTTGCTCTTATAAGACTTCAAGATGGGGTTGCAGCTCAAATATTAGAAAATCTA
>JBIKKN010000057.1:0-5708 GCA_044360335.1 Chlamydiia bacterium
CTGCTTTTCTTAAAGCAACAATTGCCTTTTCAATATCACCATGGCTCTCTTCTAGGGCTTCTTTACACTTAAGCATCCCAACCCCAGTTCTTTCTCTTAAATCTTTAATCATTTGCGGTGTAATATTGCTCATTATTTAGCCCCCTTAGATTCTTCTTTGGATTCCTTTTTAAAGGAAGTTTCAGATTTTGGCACATGCTTTGCAGCTATAGGTTTTTTAACCTCTTCTTTTACTGATTCTTTTTTAAAAGCCGGCTCTTTTTTTGCATGTTCTTTTTCTTCTTTGCTATCTTCTACTGCTTTTAGAGGGAGTCCATTTTCTTCTTTCACCTCTTTAATTGTATCTTTAATAGCTTGAAGTATCAATCTGTTACTCTTTAGGGCATCATCATTTGCAGGAATTACATAATCTACTGAATCTGGATCACCATTTGTATCTACAATTGCAATTACTAAAATTCCCAATTTTTTTGCTTCGGCAACCGCTAAATGCTCTGTTACTGGATCAACAACAACAATAACACCAGGAACTTTTCTCATTCCACGAATACCACATAAAGTTTTATTCAATTTTACTTGTTCTTTAACCATCAAAGAAATTTCTTTTTTAGTAAGACCTTCTCCATTAGATGCTAATTTCTTTTCAATTTGCTCCAAAGTCTTAATAGATTGACGAATAGTTGAAAGATTTGTAAGCATTCCACCTAACCATCTTTCCCCAACATGGTACTCACCACATTCATCAGCACAATCTTGAACCACAAGTTTTGCTTGTTTTTTTGTTCCAACAAATAAAACCCTCTCCCCTTTTGCAACTTTTTTAGCAATAACTGCGCAAGCTTTTCTTAAGTGATACATAGTTTTTGAAAGATCTAAAATGTGAACACCATTTCTCTCTTCAAATATAAATCTCTTCATTTTTGGATTCCAACGATATGTTTGGTGTCCAAAATGCACCCCTGCTTCTAATAATTCTTTTATGGTAACATTCACTTTTCTTTCTTTTAACTCTGTCAACTTAAACCTCTTATACTTTGATGATTCTGCACTTTTTTTAATAAAAATAAGCACTACTATTTCTTTTTTGCTCTTTTTTGCAAAAAATTTAGCGCCCGATCGGAATCGAACCGACACTCATAGCTTGGAAGGCTATTGTTCTACCATTGAACCACGAGCGCAAATAATACAAAATACTATATCTTAAAAGCCCTATTGCTGGCAATACTTTTTATTAAAATAGGTCCATTTGTATAAAATAGCCCTATTTAAGGCTTCCAGATTGGTTAAAAAACCGGTTTTGTGTATACTTATTATAGTAATTTTAAATAAAACATAAAAAGGTAACAAATGGCTTTATCTGCAATAACCTCTTCATTTCCAACAACTTCAGCATTAGAAAAGCTTCCTGCCGAAGGTGGAGCTGCAAAAATCACTCAGTATGCACCAGACTCTAAAGAGGTTACATCCACAGCGGATATTGCTGCTGCTGTTTTAGGAGAGAATACTTTAGAGCCGTCCCCATCAGCGCAATCGGGTCGGGTAATTATTCCTATCCCAGATGAGGAAGATCTAGACTGGGATCAAATTTCTGAAACAGAAGAAATTGAGGTAGAGGCAGGTGGTACAAAACATTATTTCTCAGTAAAATATTCCCCTTCAAATTTCTGTATTACCGATCCACCAAAGGCTGGCGAGGCTCCCGAAAACATACAGATTGTATGTTCTTTTACTACGAAGAAAATAAACAAAATTGATGATTTTTACTTTATTCCATTATGTGTAGAGGTTACAGACACTAATATAACAATAGAAATTGTTCCTTGTAAATTTGAATATGAAAGCCTTAGACAAGAAAAAATGGAAGAGCTTGTTTACAAAAAAACTCCTGAAAAAGGGCCTAGAGTACTTAATATACACGTGCCAGTTAACTTTGGGGGTAGAGACTGTTATTTAAAGTGGGACGTTTTAGTAGGGCTCACACACTCTGTCCCTGGAAAAGGTATTTCTCATACTGGAGTTGAGGCAATCAAGACCCCGTTAGATGTTTATTCTACAGATGGGAAACCTTTGACAAATTTAAGAAAATTTTGCGTGATAGGAGCAAGAAGGCATAGCCTTAAGATCCTTCCAAAAGACAGAAATTTTCCTTATTAGGACAAATTATTATGATTGCTGCAGAAATATAGATAAATCATTATAGTAACTTTCATGAGGGATATTTCTTTCCATATTCAGAGGTTACTTTTTATACTGGGCAGTATATTTATACTTTTTGCCCTTAGGGTTTATTATTTATCCATTTATAAGCATGAGTACCATGTGGAGGAAGCTAAAAGGTTTGCTCTAAAAACGGTGATTAAAAGGCCAGCTCGTGGAACAATTCGAGATAGATTTAATCACCCTCTAGCGATAAACTCTATTTGTTATGCAATATCTATCCTATATGATCCTATTAAAAGTTTACCTACTAGGGAAATAAGTTATGTAGATGGAGAAAAAAAGCTTCATTACCGTAGAAAAGAGGCAATACAAGCCCTATCTTCTTTTCTTAGCCCTTATGTAGATATGGATAAAACGGCAATAGAAGATATAATCTATAGTAAAGCTTCCCTTTTTCCAAATACACCCTTTACTCTAAAAAAGGGAATCTCTGAAGAAGCTTTTTACACTCTAAAAATGCAAGAGTATAAATATCCTGGTTTAAATATGAGAATTACAAAAAAAAGAACCTATCCGATGGGAAAATCCTGCTCTCATATTTTAGGCTATTTAGGGGCAATTGATGAAAAGCAACATTTAGATATTAAATTTTCGATAAATACCCTAACCTCTTATTTAGAAAATCAAAAAAATGGTATTGTTTGCCCCCTTCCTAAGGGGTACAATTCTATAGAAGATTGTAAACAAAGTTTAAATAGTTTGATCAACAAATCTTATACTATCCATTCGTATATTGGAAAAAGTGGTATTGAAAAAGTTTTTGATAAAGAGCTAAAAGGCTCTACTGGAAAAAGTTTTTTCCTTGTGGATCACAAAGGTAATTGGAGGCATAAACTTCCAGAATCTTATGAGGAAATACCAGGTAGGAGAATTCTTTTAACAATTTCTTCAAAACTTCAAGATCATTGTGAAAAACTTTTAGCAGATAGTGAAAAGCTTAGAATGGATGAGTTTGAAAGTGCGGGTAAAGATCATGGTAAAATATCCCCCCCTTGGATATTTGGTGGCTCTATTGTTGCTATGATCCCATCTTCTGGAGAAATTGTTGCAATGGCATCTTACCCATGTTTTGATCCAGGGGACTTTTCTGAGGAAAATAAAGATAAAGCCTTAAAATGGCTAGAAACTTCCACCTACATCGGGCAAGTTTTTGATGGGCAAAAGCCTTTGGAAAAAGATATTTATAATATTACAAACAACAAGTGGGAAACTCTCACCCAAAAAATGGATTATAGTTACTTTCTCTCTACAATTTTATCTAAAAATTCAACCATCCATTTGGCTTTAAAAAAAGTGGAAAATATCCACCGGGCAAACTTTCTATTAAATACTATGGAAATGCTTTTAAACCTTTCTGAAGAGTTATCTATCCATCCATTAATTGATGCACTTTATTATAAAAATGGGGAGCACTCCTTAACTTTTTATAATACCGACAAAGAAAATATAGAAAAAATTTTAGCAAAGCTTACCAGCAAAACATCCCTTTTAAAGGAAATTAGAGCGGAAATTGATCCTTATTTTCAATTGATACATAAAAATGATGATAAAATACTATTTTTAGATATCTTACAACTTTTTTGTCCAAATCATCTTTTTGATGACTCCTTACTTAGTCAAACAGGAAGTGAAACTCTTGCAACGTATAAAGAATTTACTAATGCAAAAATTCATATAGAAAAGAAGGTAGAAGAAATTGTAAAAAAAGTTTTTCATGAAATTGAATTTAAAGAATGGAGAAATGCTTATTTTAAAGAATATTTAAATGCTAAACGTTTAGAAGAAAAGATAAAAAAAAGCTACCAAAAGCCTTACTTAACCTATTTAGAAGAAGCAGAAGAAGCATTATTTAATCAATTTTTTTCTATCAATAAGTGGGAGTTTATCTCTGCTTATTTAACAGTTGGTGCAAAAATTAAGGAAAAGGATATTCGCCTTCCCTATTTTCAAGCGCTAATTGAAAAAGGATTAAATAACATCGAACCCTCCTATATTAAATTAAAAAATCATCTATCCTTTTTATCTTCAGAGCAAATAATTCCATATATTAAAACAATGCGATCATTTAATGAGTTAACTCGCCCTCTATACGGGAAGTATTATTTTGCCTTTAAATCTGGAAAAATCCCTTTAGAGAAGGATTTAGCAAGAGCTTTTCATCCAAAAGGGGGTTATTGTTATACAAAATCTTATGCTTTTACAGAAAACTCCCCCCTTGGTTCTAGTTTTAAAATCTTTACAGGTTATAAAGCGCTTATGGATTACTACAGCTGTAATGAAAATCTCTCTTTCCCTTTAAATCCAATGACAATTATTGATAAATCTCCCCCCTATTCTACTGCTCTTACCAAAGATTCTGTTTTAGGGTATAAAGAAGATTACTCTCCAATTAAAAGAATTTATAAAGGAGGGAGACTTCCACGTGGCCACCCTAATGTTGGTAAAATAGATTTTCAAGGTGCGATGGAAAGATCTTCTAATTTATACTTTTCCCTTCTTTCGTCAAATGTTATAAAAGACCCTGCTTCGTTTTTTCAGACAACAAAAACATTTGGCTTTGGATCAAAAACAGGGGTTGATTTACCTTATGAGGCAAACGGATCTATTCCTTCAGATATTATCACTAATAAAACATCCCTCTACTCTTTTGCATTTGGACAGCACTCTTTAATTGTTACTCCTTTACAAACTGCTGTTGCTCTTTGCTCTATTGCAAATGGGGGAGAAGTTTTAAAACCGCAAATTGTTAAGGCAATTGCAAATATTGAACCTACACAAGATAACGTTGCAAGGCTATTTAAAAAAAGATTCCGTTATCAAAATCAGTATAAAAATATAGGTATCTACTTTCCCCTATTTCCTGAAGGGGAAGAAAATTTTTCCTCCCCTTACCTAAAAAAAATGGAAAAACAAGTTATTCACAATCTTAACATTCCAACTCCAGTTCAGCAAACTCTTATGCAAAGTCTTTATGGTGTAGTAAATGGTAGCAGAGGAACCGCCCGCTCCTCTTCTATCCGCTCCCTTTTAAACAATCCTTATAAAAGGAGGATTTATGAAAAAGTTATGCCTACTATGGGGGGAAAAACCTCTACAGCAGAAATTGCATATAAACCAACTTTTGATAGGCAGCAAAAGGCGGTAATTACAAAAAACATCTGGTTTACAGCGGTATCTTTTAATGATACGGCAGTTTTTTCTCATCCAGACCTTGTAGTTATTGTTCAGCTTCGCTTTGGCGACCACGGTAAAGAAAGCTGCCCCCTTGCTGCATCTGTTATTGAAAAATGGCATGAAATTTTAAGTGAAGAGCTCAATTTCCAAAAAGATCTTTGAAAGGGATTCTATGATATCTGAGGCAATCATATAATGAGAGGAAAGTCTTTTAGCAGCATCTTGCCCAGCCATACCATGGAGCATAACAGCTAAAACAGATGCTAATTTCTTTTCGATCCCTTGGGCTAATAAAGAGGCGGCGATCCCTGAAA
>JBIKKN010000058.1:0-5654 GCA_044360335.1 Chlamydiia bacterium
ATTATAAATCTACCGAAAGATTACCAGCATTTTGGTTAACATCTAATGAGTATTTTGATAGGGTATCAAAAATATTTAAAAAAGGGAACTTTGCATTTTTACAAGCAGATTTAACAAATGTTGAAACTAGTAAAAATCTTAAAAAAATATTTACAAAGTATGAGTTGAGAGTAGAGGCTGCATATTTGACAAATCTTCATGATTGTATAAATAATTATAAAGAATATGAAAAAGCTCTAGAAAATTTGTTAGCTGAAAATACGGATATTATAGATACCGAGCCTCTAAGCTATAAATATTGTGAATTTCTTAGTATTGCAAAACAGCCCCTGATGACGATTCTAGGGCTTAGGTCCTATGAAAGATTGTGTGAGAATGGATCACACCTTGTTGGAAGGGCTAACCAAAGAATTATAAATAGAGGAGGTCGTAGTATAGAGCAGATATATCCAATAATGGGTGTTATAAAAAAACTTGCTAAAGGAGAGGATCTATTTCTAATGTTCGGGTTATTAATGGAATATTTTACAAAGCAAGAGGTTGAAGATAATAATAATTTTTTAAAAATAGAAATTTCTAGATTGTTAAAAAGTGGAATAAGAATGGAAAATATACAAAAGGCAATTGGATGTAGACTTTACCGGGGTAAGGAAAGTAGCGCCGGCGGTGGTGGTGGAGGCTCAAAGGAGTAGGACTTTTAGGGCTTTTACAAGGGTGTCTGGATCTTTTAGGGGGTTAAAAAGGTAGGATTTTTCTAGTTTTTTACCCATTTGGAGGAAAGTTGCCTCTATTGTAACTTTTTTAAATTGTAGTTTTGTGATGGATAAAGATTGGCAGAGGATTTTTACTTTTGCAAGGGCAAATAAGAATTTTACTTCTATCGGTGGCGCTCCATATCTATCTTTAATTTCTTTAAAAAGTTTATCTACCTCCTCTTCATTATGTGATCCACCGAGGCGATTATAAATTTCTAGGCGAAGGGCAACTTCTGTTAAGTAATAAGCTGGGATATTTGCGTTAAATGAGTGAACAATTTCACATTCTAAGAAAGAAATTGCTTTACCCTCTTTTAAAGCTTCAATTGCTTGTTTTAACATTTTACAGTAAAGGTGAAAGCCAATACTTTCCATTTGTCCTGATTGTTTAGTACCAAGAATATCTCCACATCCGCGAATTTCTAAATCTACCATTGCAAGTTTATACGCCCCCCCTAAAGAAGAGGATTCTGTAAGTGCTTTAAGTCTTTTCATAGATTCAACCGGCAGCACCCTATTTTTTGGAAGAAGAAGATAAGCGTATGCAGATCTATTCCATCTGCCAACTCTTCCACGTAATTGGTATAAATCAGCAATGCCAAAACGTTCAGCATTTTCTATAAGGATAGTATTTGCTGTTGGTATATCGATACCACTTTCAACAATAGTTGTTGCAACCAAGATGTCAATTTTCCCAGCTTTAAACTCATGGAAGACTTTATCTATTAAGTCAGCACTCATTTGTCCATGGCATATTGCAACTTTTGCTTCAGGGAGAATGTTTTGAATTTCTACTGCTTTTTCTGCAATTGTTTCTACTCTATTATGGATATAAAATGTTTGACCATTTCGAAAGAACTCTCTTTTAAGGGCGTGGGTAATTACTTCTTTGTCATATTCAGCAAGGATAGTTTGAATAGGGAGTCGATCCATCGGGGGTGTTGCAATAATCGATAGCTCTTTTACTTTTACCAAAGACATGTAAAGAGTTCTAGGAATTGGGGTTGCGCTTAATGTTAAGCAGTCAATAGAGGCTTTTCTAATTTTTAGCTCTTCTTTTGCCTTTACTCCAAAGCGCTGTTCCTCATCGATAATAAAAAGGCCAAGATCTTTAAATACTACATCTTTGTTGATGATTCTATGCGTTCCAATAACAATATCAATTTCTCCAGAAAAGATTCTCTTTTTTATTTGCTCAAGCTCTTTTGCTGTTTGGAAGCGCGACATAAGGGCAACATGTACTCCAAAAGGTTTCATCCTTTCGGAAAAATTTTCATAGTGCTGTACTGCTAAAATAGTAGTTGGCACTAAAAGAGCAACTTGTTTTCCCCCATCTGCTACCGCTTTATATGCAGCTCTCATTGCAACTTCTGTTTTACCAAATCCAACATCTCCAAGGATTAGTCTATCCATCGCGTTAGATGATTCCATATCAGAAAAAATTGCATCAATTGCCGATGCTTGATCGGTAGTATCTTCATAAGGGAAATAGGAAATAAATTCATCTACCTCTTTACCTGTAGATTTAAAGCTAAAGCCCCCTTTTTTTTCACGTATTGCCGAAGTTACAAGGAGCTCTTTTGCATATTCAGTGATAGCTTTTTGGGTTTTAGCTTTTATAAGTGCCCATTTATTTGTTCCAAGGGTTGATAAAGATGTTTCCCCGCTATGTGGCCCAATATATCTTGAGATAAGGTGACTTTGTGATAATGGGACAAAAAGCTTGCTTTTTCCTGCATAGGAAATTTCAATAAACTCTTCCTCTTCCCCTAAAATATTGGTTTTTTTTTCTATCCCTTCATACTTTCCGATGCCGCTATGTAAATGGACTATCATATCCCCAGGGGATAATTCATGAAATTCAGAAATTGGAGCATTAAACCCTCTTCTATAGGGGGATCGTCTTATTTTTTTCTTGTTAGTAAGGAGGGTATAAGGATAGATAATTTGTTTGCTTTTTTCACAAACTAAACCAGAGGAAAGATACCCTATTTGAAGATTTACCCCCTCTTTTTGCTCTTTTCCAAAAAGCGATTCATATAAAATAGCAAGTTCTTTATCTTTTTCTGCTACAAGGGTAAAAGTGTAACCATTATTTAAAAGATTTTGGGCATCTTTAAAATCATAGTGCTCTGTTTCAAAAAATGGGAGGGGGAAATATCCCATTTTCACCGTTTTTCCAAATATTTCAAAAGTTGCAGAAGATTTTTCTACTAAAAAGTTTTCACAAAGATCAGAGATATTTTCTTTTGTAAAAAAAATATGGGGGAGATTTTTATCTAAAATATCGGTTAAACTTTTTAGCAAACCTTGCATAGAAGCTTTATCTTCTAAATCAGTGATCTCATCAAAAACCAAAAGGGGATTTTTAAAAAGCTCAAGGAGAGATCTTTTGTTTTTATCTTCCTTGAGAAGGGAAAATTCATCAGAAATACCAATAGAAATTTCTTCCAACTTACCGGTAGAAATTTGAGTGTTTGGGTCAAAGCTTCTGATAGATTCAACACTATCGCCAAAAAATTCCACCCTAAAAGGCTCATTTTCATTGGACGGATATAGATCAATGATCGATCCACGAATGGCAAATTCCCCTTTGTCATTTACAGTTGCAACCCTATACATCCCTAAACTTTCTAAAATCGTCGATAGGGAAGAAAAAGAAATTTGTTTTCCCACTTTAAAAGAGATTTCATAAAGGATCATCGACTCTTCAGATAAAATTTTTTGTAAAAAGGAAGAAAGAGGGGTAAAAAGAATCTTTTTTTCCATTTTTTCGCATTGCTTTAAAATATTAAGGCGCCTGCCCATCACATCTTTTGATGGCTTTTCCCCATGCTCCCCATTATTTTCCCAAGCAGGTAAATCCAATAGATCTTTTTGAAAAAAACTCAAATCTTCAAATAAAAGGGATCCAGACTCTCCGCAGGTAATTACAATGATATCAAAACAGTTGTTTTGATAGATGTATGAGAGCAAATGCCCTTTAGGCAAATCCCAAGTTTTATCTATTAAAACCCCACTATCGAGTTTTTTTACAATCTCTTCATAAATAGGTAATGGATCAATCATGGGAAAAATTGTAGCATTACCCCTTTTAAAAAAAAACCATAATTTATGCCATATGGTGAGCTTACCCTGATATAGCCGGACAGATAACTTTTAAGAATTTTTTTAAAAATTACCGTTTTTATACAAAAATAGGTTTTATAAAAGACAAAAGTATATATTTTATTTCATTAATTACGATTTTATTTTATTATAATTTATAATTAACTATAATTTATAGGTTTTACATGGATATAGATATGTATGCCCCCTTTGCGCCGAAATTTAAAGAGCATATAGCTTCAGGGACGCTTTCTTCTAAGTTTTAGGGAGATTTAAAAGCAATAGAAACATTAGATAACAAAATAACCGCCCTTGCAATCAATTTATTCACACTTTCAAGCAAACGGGCAAAAGAGCTAAGCAACCTAGTGGATATTCGACTATCTGCTGTTAAAGAGTTAACTAAAAAATTAAAACAGGAGTCATTGTCGATAGCATCTAGAGATGATGAGATTCAAAACAGTGATGTAATTGTAAGGAAATTGATATAGCAATTTAATAAAAAAAGGCATGAAATTGTTAATTTTCATCTTACAAAAGAAACTTTCAAAGCAAATCCAGAAAAAACTAAAATGTACGAAGCATTTATGCGCGATTTGATACAAAAAAACTATCAATTGGCAAAACAGATTGATCTTAGACTGCTTAAACAAGAACGGCTTTCAGCTGGAGGAGGTGGTGGTGGGGCAGATGATGGAGCTGAAAGAGAATCATACGTGAGTGTAGTAGATAAGGATGTAAAATTTTTTAATTTACCTATGATGGGCCAAAAGGAAAGACAAAGCATTGTTAGAAATTTTTTTAAAAATCCAGAAGAATTTGTTAATGCCATTAAAGATGCAAGGGCGCAAGATCCTGTGTATATAGCTCGTCCTCAAAAAGAGCTTTTGGAAGAGGAGGAGCTTGCACGGACTAAAAAACCTAAGCAAGTAAAGGGCAAGAACAAAAAGAAAAAATCTAATAAAAATAAGGGTGGGGGGCAAAGGCTCCTGCCGCACTAGCAGTAGCAGAAGGAGCCTCTGCAGCTGTAGCAAAAATTAGTGATAAAGAGCGCGCTATTGGAGCTGTTTACAAGATAGGAGAGCTAAGTGCTGGGCAGGTTAGGATGCACTCTAGTATGAAAAAATGGGAAGAGCCCAATTTGACAGACATTAGCGCTTGGGAAAAGTATTCTGGGTTAGATGAGGAGGGTAAAGGGAGCAAATTATTGCCCATACTGCGGGAATTGGGGCAGAGCGTCTTTTAAATGATCCAAATTTAAGAGGAGAGTATGTTTGGGATACAGAGCAAGGCCCAATGATGAGCTGTTTGGTCAAATTAAAGGATGGAGAAGAGCTATATGGAAAACTTCATTTTGTATTAAACCCTGAAAACCAAGTGTTTCACCGGATGTTTTTTCAGGCAAAACCACAGCACACTATGGAAGAATTTTTACTACAAAGGGGAGAGGTGGTAGTGGCTGTAGAAACAGATTCTGACGCTGCAACCGAAGAGGAGACAAGAGTAGGTAGGTATAGCTATAAGCTTCATTTAGATCAGAGAATAGAGTTTACTTTAGTAAACAATGCTTTTGTAGAATCTTATACAATTTTTAGTTTTAACAAATAGTAAAGTCCCCTGTAGAGGATTTTTCCATAATAAACTTTTGTCTACTACGTTTGTAATAGACAAAAGTATTAATTTCGAAAGAGGTCTAATGTTTGCTCGATATTTTCAAGATTTTTGAAAGATCCTTGGGCGCGAATATCTGATCCCCCGCCACTGCCTTGTAAATTTGTAAGGATTTGGTCG
>JBIKKN010000070.1:0-5171 GCA_044360335.1 Chlamydiia bacterium
TATTACAAAAAATATAGTTTTGGCCCTTGATATTGAAAATTTATGGATGACAGCGGCCTCTTTTAAAGGAACAACTATTCTTCCGGTTGGTAATCAGCAAGATACATATATGCTTTCTTTTGCGCCAGCTTTAGAATACAATTGGAATAAAAATGTGGGGATAATAGCTGGAGTTTGGCTTAGCGCATATGGCTTAAATGTCGAAGGCTTTATTAATGGCGTTGTAGCGTTAAATATCTATATATAGGGCTTTTGTTGAGGTTTTACTTATTACTAATTCCTTGTTATCTTCTTGCAACAACAGGTATTGATTCTGATCTTGAGGATGATAATGGTCCATGGTTTACAGGCCCTTTGCTTACAGATCCAGCATATACTATCCAAAAAGGGCATTTTAATATTCAACCATACCTTTTTTTTATTAATCAGTCAGATGATAGCTTTTCACAAAAGGCTATTAATAATGCATATGTTTTTGTTTTAGGATTAACAGAATTTATCGATATAAATATTATCCCTCAGTTTACTGCAAATTATGGCACAACTGGTAAAAATAGTATCGGCATGGGAGATCTTATCATTGGTTCGAGCCTTCAACTCCTTCGTGAAGATAAAAGATTTGGTGATTTAACTTTAAAAATTGGCTTAGATCAAGTGTTTCCATCTGGTAGGTATCAAAATTTAGATCCTATTTTTTCAGGTAATGATGGCTTTGGAAATGGCTGCTGGAGCACAGCATTATACTGTGTGGGTTCAAAATTATTTCAGATCGGAAGAAAGCACTACCTATCCTTATCTGCAGAGCTTTTTTCTGTTTTATCCATTCCTTGCCCTGTAAAAGGGATAAGTGTATATGGGGGAGATCTAACAACCGATGGAAAAATTGCAAACGGAGCAGCTGTTATTTTAGACTTTGCCTTTGAATTAAATATTACAAAAAATATAGCTTTAGCGATGGATATAGAAAATTTATGGACTATGGGTTCATTTTTTAAAGGGACAACTTACCTAGATGTTGGAAATCCTGAAAAGTCGTATTCATTATCCCTTGCCCCTGCATTGGAATATAGCTGGTCTAAAAATGTAGGAATTATTGCAGGGGTTTGGTTTACAGCTATTGCTTTAAATACCGAGCCCTTTGTAAATCTAACTATTGCTTTAAATATTTACATATAAAAATTTAAGCTGCTTTTTGCACTTTTAAACGCATGATACTTTTTGAAAATCTTCTCCACTCTTTCCAATCTTTCTTAAAAGATTTTTTAAGAGCTTTTACCTCACGGCCAAGTCTTTTTATATTTTCTGTAGAGCTTACAATCTTATCCTTTTTAGCATCTTTATACTGTTTAAGAATAGCTTGCAGATTTGTAAGTTTTTCCCCTAAAGAATCTGTAACTTTTGTAACTTTATCTATAGCTTCTGTTTTCTTTTCTAAAAATGACAGTTTAATTCTTTCTTGAAGAGCCTCTTTATGCTCTTTTATCATCAGACTTAAAACTTTTGTTTCTTTAGATTTACGTAAATTATAGGCAAGACCAAGTTTGCTTAAACTCCATATAAGCCATTTTGTTGGATCAAAATGGTACCATTTAATACCATTTCTATAGTCGTTTGCAAATGTATGGTGGTAATTGTGGTAACCTTCTCCGAAGGTTAAAAAACACATTATGTAATTATCCATCGCCGAATGCTCTGTAGAATAATTTTGATGCCCCCAATAATGGGCTAATGAATTGATAAACCAGGTGGAATGATGGGAAAGAAATTGTCTTAACACCCAACTAAATAAGAAGGATCCAAATAAATCACCTGTTGCAAGGTAAACAAGGGCAGTAGCAAAAATATTTACCCCAACCATTAAAACTACATAATATTTATCTTGAAACTTTAATAAAGGATTTCTTGATAAGTCTGAGATAGTGGAAAGATGAGTCATTGGAGTTTCTTTTTTAAACATCCAAAGTATGTGCGCATGCCAAAAACCGCGCGTTACTGAATAAGGGTCATCTTCTTGATCAATGTGAGCGTGGTGACGTCTATGATCGTACGACCATCTTAAAGCACTTCCTTGAGTTGCCATTGTACCAAAAAACAGCATAATAAACTCAATTACCCTATTTGTTTTATAGGTAGAATGAGAAAACAATCGATGGTATCCAGCTGTGATAGAAAGACCTGAAAGAACAAATAAAAGCAAAGACAAACCAAGTAAAAGGGCAGAAGGGGTAAAAAATATTAAATAAACAGGAAGAAGAGTTAAAAGAATTATATGATACCCTGTAATAAAGAAAAAACTTGTCAGATTCATATCTTTAAATTTAAACATAACGTCTCCTTTTGTATAGTATTATTCTATAATAGCATCTCTAAATATTTAATATCTACAAATAAAAGAATTTACAAGATAAATTTATCTTAATAAATATTTAAATTTTCGGAGAATTAAGGGGAGTTGTGGTTTTTTTGGAAAACTCTTTGCCTAAATGATTTACTGAATAGATCCAGCTAACTGTAGCAATTACGATAACAGGGGTAAGTAAATGGGATATAGAAAGTATAGATCCTGTACCAAAAAGATCTAAAAAGGCAATTTGGATCCAAGATGCCCCAGATTTACCAAGTCTTGAGCCAACAATGTCAATTGCAGCTTTCCCTCTAACTTTCTCTTTTTCTTGAAGTGGAATATAAGACATTTCCTTTGTGGGATCAAAAAATGAATATTTTGTAACTTTTCCCGCAATATTTTGAAAAGCCCCAAGAAACACAATAAAAGCAAGTGGACTTATTCCCATTACGGTACTAAGAAAACCCAAATGATCTTTAAAAATTAATGCCATAAAAAATATAAAACCTGTTACTCCTACAAATACAGGAGTTATTTGCGCACTAAATCTCCATCCAAAACGTCTAATAATATTTGTTCCAAAAAACATAGATATAAAAAACGCTATCAACCCTACATAAGAAGTAACTACACTTGTAAACGCCTGATAATCCGATGTTTTAGGACATAATTCTTTCAAACTAGCTTTCCAGCTAATTTCCACAAGAGTCATGCACAAGCCATAACCAATAACAAGTATAGTAATTCCAAGCAAGTAAGGGGATTTTCCAATTAATTTGAATCCCTCGAGTAAAGAAGGTTTTTCTTTAATAATATTAGATGTTTTACTCTCTACTACAGCTATTTTAGAAATAACATTTTTGTTTATCCACCAATACAAACCAAGGACTATAAACCCAATAATTAAAGATACTCCAAGTAAGCTTTGTACTGTAAATAGATAGGGGAAAATATCTAATTTTTCAATAATAAAACAAACAATAGGGCCAATAGAAAATGCTGCCAAATCCCCAGCTGCTATATAAATATTATAAGATCTTTTAGCTTCAGAGACATTTGTAATTTGATTTGCAAGACCCCAAAACATTAGTAAAATTACAACACTTCCCCAAAGCTCTGCAGTAACAAATAACAAAGAATGTATCCAATTTCTATAAACTGCTATCCAGTGACTGTATTTTATTCCAAATTTTTCTATTAGCCAATCAGAAGATGCAACTGGTGTAAAAAAATCTTGATTAGGATATAGAACAAACCCGTACAAAAAAATGACGGCTAAAAAGCCGCCAAAAACTGTGTAAAAAAGAGTTTTTTTACTCAAGCTATAACTTAGCTTAGAGTATAAAATTGCCATCAAAAACGAAATGGGTAAAACAATCCACCCCTTTAAAACAGGGATAACCTCTGCCCCAGATCCTTTGGCTGTAACAACCATTGCCTCTTTCATGTTAGTAAGAATGCCATAGTTAACAGATATTAAAAATTTAATTAAAATTAATGGGAGTAGTTTAGCTAGTTCGGATCTGTGGAAAGGCCAAAGTCGTCGTCTCCACTTACTAAAATTTTTTGTTAAATCCGATTCTCCCATAACTCCTTTATTTCGTTTGATACCCACATAAAATTCTTCAAATTATAAAAAGAAAAGGAATTTTATACAAGTAGATTCTTCATTCTAATTGATATGTAAAGCTTTTTTAATCTCTTCAAATATTTCTTCTATTGTTTTTCCAGCTCCAGACTCAATTGTATGTAAAACTTTATTTTGTTTATAATAATTTATTACAGGTTGGGTGTACTCATGGTAGGATTTTAAACGCTGTTTTATAACTTTTGCCTCATCATCTAATCTATGAGTGAGGCCATCTTTACATACATCACAAATCCCTACTATTTTTGGAGGTTTTGCCTCTATATGATAAACCTCTCCACAATTTTTACATGTAAGCCTTCCAAGGATTCTATCCTCTAATTCTTTTTCCTCTATTTTAAGGTAAATAACTTTTTTTGTGCTTAATTTTAAAACAGAATCTAAATCTTTTGCTTGATTTACTGTTCTTGGATACCCATCTAAAATCCAACCCTGATCTAAACTAGAGTTTAATTTATCCATAACTATGTTTAACATCATTTCATCGGAAATTAGTTTTCCTGAATTAATGATTTCCTGTTGCTCTTTTGTAAGGTTTGGGTTTTCCCTTAAAAGAGCCCCTGTACTAATATGTGGAATTTGATATTTTTTTGAAAGTTTGTGAGCTTGCGTCCCTTTACCAGATCCTGGCGGTCCTATTAAAATGATATGCATAAGTTAAGTCCTTTTTCCCAATTTTTCCGCATTTTATCTATATTTTTTTTATCCAATTTAGGGCTAAATTTTCGCTCTGCTTCAAATAAAGATTCAATTTCTTTTTCATTTTTCCACACATTAATCGCAAGAGCTGAAAGATATGCAGCGCCAAAAGCAGATAACTCTAACTCTTTTGAACGAACAAGGTGACTTTCCATTAAATCAGCGCTCATTTGCATTAAAAAATTATTTTCTGCAACTCCCCCTGAGCATTTTAATTTGTTTTTTGGATTTTTGTATACTTTTTCCATTTGCACCTGCGCATCAGATAGCATAAAGCTAACTCCTTCCATCAATGCTCTGCAAATATGACCAATATTTGTGCTGGGGGTAATTCCAAATATTGCTCCAGTTACTTTTTGGTTTTGAAAAGGAAAAAAAAGCCCATTTAACGCAGGAACAAAGTAAACTCCCATAGAATCAGGTACGCTATAGGCAAGCCCCTCTATTTCTTTTGCTGAATAAATAATCCCTGTATAAGAT
>JBIKKN010000106.1:0-3898 GCA_044360335.1 Chlamydiia bacterium
CAAATACATGGATGGGATCATACTGATAAAAATTATGTACAAAAACAGGGTAGAGATAATCTTAATAATTTAATAAAGGATCTTTTTCAAAAATCTATTGTAAAAGAGCTTACCTCCTTTACACCAGGGAAATTTGAATTCACCCTTAAAATACAAGAAGATGGCCGAAGCACTATGATTGTTAAAGATAGCAAAACAGAAGTAAATCTTTTAGATAAATTTTCAAGTGATGAAAAAGTAGTACAAGTTATGAACCTTATTCACAATATTATTGCTGCAAAAGAGGATGAAGAATCGTGCTCTCCTGTAACCTTAGAAAGTCCTAAAGAAGATAAAGCTTATGAAAAGGAAATAGATCACTATAAAGAGCTTATGGCAGTTACAACTTATGAAATGGCTAGATTTCAAAAAGTAGCTGAATCTACAATTTCAAGGCTTCAAGAAGAAATTAAAAGCTTAAAAGACAAGTTTAAATCAAACACGACTCTCCTAACAAAAAAAGACAAAGAATTAGAAACAGCTATACAACAGAAAAACTCTGCCGAAGAATTAATCACTATTCAGCTTAAGAGGTTTATCAGAGCAAAAACCAGAAATGATGAATTAGAAGAAATAATAATAGGGCTTAACGAAGATAAACAGCAAGCTCTTTTACAACTAAGAAAAATACAAGAAGAGTCTGATCAGCTACTAGAAAAAGCACAAAAAAAGGCAAAAGATGAGTTTACTGAACAACTAGCGTCTGCTTTTGCACAAGCTGAAAAAGCAAAAGCGGAAGCTGCAAGAACAAGAAACTCTCTTGCAAAGAGCACTAAAGAATTTAATGCAACTGTATCTATGTTACATGCATTATCTTCTGCAAAAGATTCAAACATCAAAAGATTAGAAGAAAGCCTTAAGTTAGAAAAGCGTAAAAGTGTTTAAGCTAATCAGATTTTATACTATCTATATCGATAGATGATTCAATTTCTGTGATTGCAGCTCTTAACATCTCTATTTTTGATCCATCGTATTGCTTTAAAATAACTGTGCGATCATTTATTTCATCCACTGTGGCACGAATTCCCATAGCGATAACAATATCCCCTTTTTTTAGGTGATCTCTTAAATATTTCATTTTCATACGTCTTTTTTTATCAGGTCTCCAAAGGATAAAATAGAAAAATAAAGCAGAGAGCCCTACAAGGATAAATGTTTGAGAAATGTTTGCATCTGCTGCTACTGCATCTGCTAAAATCGATAGCATAAAATACTCCTTATTAAAATTATTCTACTATAATCTAATTTCTAATTTTTTCGACATAAAAATATAAGATTTTCAATATGAGGGGTGTGAGGAAACTGATCAAAAGGGTGAATGGAGGAAATTTCATAGGAAATAAGCCCCTCTATATCTTCTTTTTGAGTAGCAGGATTACAAGAAAGATAAACAATTTTTTGAGGTTTTAACTCTTGTAAAAAATCTATAGCAACTTTTCCAATACCTGATCTTGGAGGATCTACAATTACAATATCTGGAATAAATTGATCTTTTCTAGTTTTAATAAAGTTTGCAACATCATCTGAATAAATTTCAATATTTTCAATTTCGTGGTAATCGATATTAGCACGAGCATCACATACTGCCTCTTTACCAATTTCCACAGCAACTACATGGTCTACATATGGACTAAGTAACATTCCAATGGTTCCGATGCCGGAAAATAAATCTAAAACCTTTTCTGTTCCCTTTAAATCTAGCTTTTCTTTGATAGTTGTAAAAAACTTTTCGGCAACGGCCGGATTAGGTTGAAAAAATGATTTTGGGCTAAACATAAATATTTTATCCCCAATTTTTTCCTGTATAAAATCAGGCCCTGATAAATGCATCTCATAATACCTAGTAGGCGACCCTTTACAAATACATTTTACATCTATAAATATGGAGCAATTATCTTCTTTTAAAAGGTTAACAAAAGCTTCCATCTGCTTTTTTGTTAAAGCAAAATTAGAATTTCCAGATACTGTTAAAATTACCATCTTACTATCTGTATAAAGAGCTTTCCGAAGGGTAAGAGTTTGAAGAGAACCTTCATCTTTATAAGGATTATACGCCTCTAAATCTGAATGTATCCAAAACTCTCGAACTTTATTTAAAGTTTGACAAAACCATGGATCAACAATATGGCACTCTTTTAAATTTTCCACATATCCACGACTTTTTACTTTTATAAGCCCTAAAAACTTTTCCTTCTCCTTGTTTTGTGAAAAAGTATATTCCATCTTGCCACGGTAATGCCAAGGGTCATCCATCCCTATAATAGGTTCTACTACTTTATCCGGATAAAGGTTACTAATTTTTTTTTGCTTTTCCTCCAATTGCCTTTGATAGGAAACATGTTGCATAGAACATCCCCCACACACACCAAAATGAGCGCATCTTGGGTTTACCCTATCTTTGCTTTGCTCTATTATTTCTTCTAAAATATATAGGGCATTTTTTCCCCTTCCAGAAACTTTTAAAAGCTTTACCTTCTCTTGAGGAATAGCCCCAATAATAGTTCCAGCTACATCACTTGATGTTGTATATCCTTTTTTTGAAAAGCTTAAAATTTTTACTAAAGGATTTTCCATGCCAAAAATTATAGCAGATAGTGGCTTTTTTTTATCTACTGTTTTTCTTTTTGTATAGAAAGCTTACGCCAATTTTTTGAAACTTTTGAAAGCTCAATTGTCGCACACCTTACTCTTTGGGCTGCAAGCTTATTACCCTTATGAATTTTCGGAATATCATCCATAATACTTTTTAATAAACAGTACATATCATTTGTAGATTTATCAAAAGACATAAAGAGCTCCCCTTGCTTTTATTTGCTCCCCAATTTATTCTTATAATAATAAGGGGTATTTTATGGAAGATTTTATTGCGTATTTTAATGGGGAATACCTTCCCATTTCCAAAGTTTTAGTATCTGTAAATAATTTAGGTTTTTCAAGAGGGTACGGTGCCTACGAATGCTTTAGAACTTACAATCGTGAACCTTTCCATTTCAATGATCATATTCAAAGACTAAAAAATACATGCCAAAAACTTCTTATCCCTTTCCCAAATATTGATTTTTTGAATGTTACCTACTCATTAATAGAAAAAAATCCAGATAAGGACCTTATCTTCCGTATTTTTGTTACAGATTCTGAAACTCAAGGAAATTGCGAACTAATTATCCTATGTAACTGCCGGGAGTACTTTATGAAAACTCATCCCGATTGCGCTGTTAAACTAAAAACTGTAGTAGATACCCGTGAATCTATAGGTATAAAAAGTACTACATACTGCAAAGCAATGGTAGAAATTAAAAAAGCTAAACTTGAGGGCTTTGATGATGTACTTTTTGTAGGAGAAGATAATCTTTTACACGAAATTTCTAGGGCAAACATCTTTGCAATCAAAGATCAGGTTCTTTATACCCCAAAAAATAATCTTTTACCCGGTATAACAAGAGCCTGCGTAATAGAAATTGCCAAAGACTACGGCTATAAAGTGAAGATCGAAGATATCCACCTTGATTTTTTAAAAGAGGCAGAAGAAGTATTTGCAACAGCAACTGTTAGAGGGATTACAAGCGTTTCACAGGTAAATAACCTACTGTTTACAGAAACTTCACAAGCTAACTCCCTTCAAAGTTATTTTAAAAGCTTACCTTACACAAATTTAAAAACATTTCGGCAGGGGGAAAGAGTCCCTGCTAAAGTATAACTTAATATCCTTCTTTGTAATTATAGTCGGAAAGAAGAGTATCTTTGCTTTTCTCATTTTTAATATACTCATCAAAAAGCTCAGCAATCGGTGACATCTGACGATTATTAAAATAGGTAATGATCTCTGATGATATAGCTAGTATAGAGTCTTTTACCTCCA
>JBIKKN010000059.1:0-5417 GCA_044360335.1 Chlamydiia bacterium
GATATTCCTAGAATTTTTAAAAATGACACTGTAAGAAAAATAGCTGCTGTTTTGGTTTGGTTAGTAGGTTTAGGGGTTTTTACAGCCCTTGGTTTGTTTCTTTCTGGTGCAATAAAAAAAACAAATAATTACAAAATCGAGCAAACTGCTAAAATTCAACATGATATAGCTAAATCAAATGTAAATATACAAGCAATACTTGATTCTAGAGAACCTAGACCTCAAGATTAATAATTATAAATTTTTATGGAATAGAAAAACCAATTAATGCTAAACAGGAGATTTTAGATGAAGGAGCAAAGAGTGCAAATAAAGTTTCCAACTTTTGCAGAAGATGAAGAACTAGATATTATTAGTAAATCCATAGACTGTAGAATTTTTTTACCTGAAGAAACTTTAGAAAAGTTCATTTTTAAATTAAGGAAAATTGACTCTTCCCTTTGTAAAAACTCTTCTTCCTTATACCAAACCATAGAAAAGAAAAAGGAACTTGTAGAAAGCTTATCTAATAAATGTGAAAGTTTAAAACAAAGAAATGCTGTAATATCCTTTGCTGAGGAGGCAGAAGATATTGCAAATTCAAGCCCCCTTCTTTCAGATGAAAATGTAAATGAATTAATAGCGGATTTAAAAGCTCGCATCCAAACTTATGTAGAAGAAACAAGACCCTCTAGAACAAATATGAAATTTTTACGTTTTGCTGAAAAACTTTTAGAAAAAGCTGCAAAACATGAGCCTGTGCTAATTAAATCCAATAAAAAAGAAAATATCATTAAATTCAAAGAAAATGTCCCTGCCGAAATTAGTTTAGAAGACTTTGCCCTTGCAGAAAGTTTATATGAACTTGCAGCAATTTTATATCAAGAATCAGAGGATGCATTTAATTCTTCCTTAGAAAATAACTTTTCAGAAAGCAATAGAAAAGAAATCTCCTTTCATATTTCCATTTGTAATGGTTTTTTAGGAAAATTAAAAACAAAAGAGGATAAAAATAAAGTAATTCAGGGAATTTTAGGTTATGCCCACACCCTTACTGACTACTATGCAGCAGTTACCCCCTACCCATCTTTAGACGAGATAGATGGGATGTTCTCTGAGCAAATTTATTAACTCTTCTTGCTCAAATATTTTTACTTTTACGTAAGATGAGTTATTAAAAGGAAAAGCTAATTTTATACTCAACGCCAAATAAATTGTAAGCATCAGGATATGCTGTTGCTAAAACCCGTCCTTTATAAACAAGTGATAAATCTCCCCAAACATCTAATTTATAAGTATAGCCCAATTTAATATCCAAAGATTGATGGTAGATTTTTGCATATCCATAAAAATCATCAATATTTACAGTACTTTGACTGCCAAATCCAAAAAAGCCATCAATACCCATTTTAAAAAAGTGCTTTTGCTTGAAAATAGCTTCCCCTGTTATATCTGCAAGTATCCAAGGTGCCCCGATTGTTGCAATTCCAAAATCTAACATTGCATAAAGATTTCCTAAAGGCTTCTCATTTCTATCAAATTCCTTACCAACGGAGATTAAAAAATCAAAATTAAACTCTCCACTATATGGGGTTGCAACATCTATAAGTCTATTTTCAGGAACATAACGAAAATATGCCCCTACAACAAGTGCTACCATATCTCCTGTTAAATCATTTAAAAATTGATACTTTACAGCTGGGGCAACAGACAAAAGATTAAAGTCTACTTTTTTAGAATTATCAAATTCTACCTCTGTTTCAACAAAAATTTCTGGCGAAACAGAAAGATTTAGTTCAAGGTTAAGGTTATTTACATAAGAGCTATAATTTTCTGGATTTACTGCATTTGCAACACTTGAAAAATAGGAAAAATTATATTTAGCATCCGCTGAAAATTCAAAAGGAGGAGGAATCCAAGGATCATTTTTTAATGCCATCAATGGCAATAATGCTGTAGCAAATAATAGAGCCCTTTTCATTTTTTTCCTTTAATTATGTACCTTATGTTCAAGCTCTGCAATAAATTTTTCTGCATCTAAAGCCGCCATACAACCCATACCAGCTGATGTAATTGCTTGTCTATATTTTTTATCGCAAACATCCCCTGCAGCAAATATCCCTTTAACAGATGTCTTGCTTGAAAACCCATCCACTAAAATATACCCATTTTCATCTTTTTTTATACTATCATCTAAAAAATCAGAATTTGGACTATGACCAATTGCAAAAAATAAACCTGAAATAGGGAGTTTTTTTTCTTTACCGTCGCTTGAATATAAAGTTGCTGAATTTAAAAATTTTTCTCCATGAACCTCTTTTAATTGATATTTAAAATGAATTTCAATTTTACTGTTTTTTCTAACTCTTTCTGCCATAATTTTTGATGCAGCAAATTCATCTCGTCTTAGAGCAATATGAACTTTTGATCCAAATTTAGTAAGAAATAAAGCCTCCTCACAAGCTGAATCTCCCCCTCCAATTACAAGTAGTTCTTTATCTTTAAAGATAGGTAGAGCCCCATCGCATACAGCGCATGCACTTACTCCTTTATTCCAATACTCTTCACTGCCTGGAACTATTAATTTTTTAGCATACGCTCCGGTTGCTACAATCAAACTTTTTGCAGATATATTTCCTTTTTTAGTTTGAACAATAAAAGGAAAGGACTTTAAAGAAATATTTTGAACGTCAGTTTCTAAAACTTTTGTTCCAAAAGTTTTAGCCTGCTTTTCTAAAAGCCCCATTAAATCAGGACCTGTAACTCCATCTGGAAATCCAGGAAAGTTTTCAACCTCAGTTGTTGTCATCAATTGCCCACCGCGAACTCCCCCTTTTAAAAAGCCTGCAACCACAAGTGGCTTTAAATTAGCCCTAGCTGCATAAATGGCTGCCGTCCATGCTGCAGGGCCCGATCCGACAATCAATAAATCAACATTTTCTACCAAAATTTTCTCCCAAATTAAATTAACTATTTTTAAATATCCTTTTGTTAAAATCAATAAACTTCTTTCAAAATTGACTTTGATTCAAAAAAAACCAATTTTGAAAGAACTCTAATGCTTTTTTCCTTTGGGAATTAATCTTAAAAATGGTTATACTATTTTGATATTTTAATCATAAGGCTACTGATATGGACAGAAGTATACGTATAGAAAATGTTTCAAAAAGTAAAAATGGGGTGACCATTTTAGAAAATGTTACAATGACTATTCCAGGGGGTCTTTTTTTTGCCCTTCTTGGACCCTCAGGTTGTGGTAAAACTACCTTACTTCGTTTAATAACAGGTTTAGAGAAAGTAGACTCTGGTAAAATATTTCTTGGAAATAAAGAAATAACTAATGAGCCTATCCATAAAAGACCAGTTAGCATGGCTTTTCAAAATTATGCTTTATTTCCGCATCTAACTGTTTTTGAAAATATTGCCTATAGTCTATCTATTCAAAAAGTTCCAAAGGCTGTAATTAAAGAAAAAATTATGAAAATTGCTTGTGCATTTCATTTAGAAAATCAGCTACATAAAAAACCATCCACTCTTTCTGGCGGTCAACAACAAAGAGTCTCTATTGCAAGGGCTATAATAAATGAGCCTCAAGTTCTCCTTCTTGATGAACCTTTGGCAGCTTTGGATTTTAAACTTCGTGAAAAGCTTCTTATTGAACTTATCGATTTACAAGATAGACTAAAGATGACTTTCATATATGTAACGCACGATCAAGAAGAGGCTTTAACAGTTGCCGATAAAATGGCTATAATGAGCCCGTCAGGTTACTTAGAGCAAATGGGAACGCCAAAAGAAATTTATGAATTTCCTGATTCAAAATTTGTTGCAGAGTTTGTAGGAAGCACAAATATTATAGCCGGAACAATAGAAAAAGCAACCAACGAATCTACAAAACTTGCAACAGAACTTGGAATATTTAGTTTAGATGAAAATAGAATTGGCCCTTGGGCAAAACATGGAGCTCGCGCCCTTTTAACGATTCGTCCAGAGAAAATTTTTATCTCCAAAAAGCAAAATTTACAGTTTACAAATCACCTTAAAGGTACTGTTATTTCAATAGTCTACACAGGAAGATCTACTTTATTTGAAGTACTTGTTGGAAAAACTAAAATTCAGGTTTTTGAGCAAAACGATGAACACCTTGAAGAAGAAGAAATTGATTATGATGATGAAGTTTATATTTCTTGGCCAAAACTAAACGCACATGCACTACAGGAGGTATGATGGTAGGAAAAACAAAACCTCTTTATAAATTCCTTACCCAAAGAAAAAAACAATTTAATTTTCCCCCTTTATCCTTTATAAAAAAAGAATTTATTCATGCTATAGGCCAAATAGCTGTATCGTGGCAAATTTTATTTTTCTATCTACCTATTTTTTATTTATTCTTATCAAGTTTTGCTGAGTTTAATGCAAAAGGTGAATTTACAGGTTTATGCTTTTCCCATTTTCAATCCATATTAAATAGCACTTATTTAAAGATAATTTTTAATTCCTTATTTCTTTCCGTTGCAACTTCAATTATTGTAACAATTACCGCCTTTCCTTTAATGTATTTAATAGTTTTTAAAACAGCAAAACATAAATACCTATTTTTATTTTTACTTATTATTCCATTTTGGACAAACTTTCTTCTACATATCTACGCTTGGTTTTTTATTTTGGAAAAAAATGGTTTACTTAATCAAAGTTTACTCTATTTAGGTTTGATAAAACAGCCTTTAAAAATTTTACATACCCCCTTATCTTCCTTATTTTTGATGATATATTACTATATGCCATTTGCTTGCCTACCTATTTTTTCTGCATTAGAACGATTTAATACTTCCTATTTTGAAGCCTCTTTAATGCTTGGGGCATCTAAAATAAAAACATTTTGCAAAGTTGTATTTCCCCTTACCCAAAAGTCCATAATAAGTGGATTTTTTCTTGTGTTTGTACCAGCTTTTGGAGAGTTTTTAATACCTGAATTAATCGGTGGAGATAAAACCTATTACGTTGGAAATGTAATTTCTTTGTTTTTACTTGGGGAAACAACAACTCCTGAAGGTATAGCTTTTAGCTTACTTTCCATTGCTATTTTATTGGTAAGTTCCTTTTTTATATATATTCTATTTAAAATATTATTTAAAAATCTTCAGGGAGGCAGCTTTGCTAAATACTAAAAAAGGGGTTATTTCTACCACATCTCTTGCAGTTGTATATTTTATTTTATACCTTCCATTAACACTACTTGTAATTTATTCCTTTAACTCTACTCCGCTTAATACTCCTCTTACATCCTTTACCCTAAACTTATATAAAGAATTATTTCATAACGGAGAAATTTGGATAAGCTTTATGAATTCATTGATAGTTGCTTTTGGTGCAGCAAGTATTTGTATAGTTTTATCATTACTCCTTATTTACTATAAAACAACTGGAGGGAAAATTAG
>JBIKKN010000060.1:0-5406 GCA_044360335.1 Chlamydiia bacterium
CTAATATAACAAAACAGATGATGATTGAGGCTGCAAAAAAAGCATGTATCCATGATTTTATTATGAGTTTAAAAGATGGCTATAGTACAGTGATTGAAGAGATGGGTAAAAATTTATCTGGAGGGCAAAAGCAAAGGTTATCAATTGCTAGAGCGTTACTTAAAAAATCACCAATTTTATTATTAGATGAGGCAACATCTTCATTAGATGCAATAAGTGAAGTAATGATTGCAAATGCTTTAAAGCAGATGAAAGGGGAGATAACGCAAGTAATTGTAGCCCATAGACTTTCAACAGTTCAACATGCAGATAAAATACTGTTTTTAGAACATGGAAAAATCAAATCATTTGGTTCATTGCAAGAAGTGATAGAATCGGCCCCTAGTTTTTCTGCTATGTGGGAAGCTTCAAAACTTGAAATGGTTTAAATAAGGGAAAGTTTTGTTAAAGTTTGTTTTAATTCAACATTATCTTCTTTATCTAGTGCTCCAGATTTAGATAACCAAGAAAGATAGCTTTTTGGAACTTTCTCTAAAGGGATGCCTCTATGTTTACCAAAAGGCATTTGGGTAATAGGTCCATTTTTTTTATTCATTAGAAAAAATATATCTTGGATAGAAAGATCTCCTGTCATTTTCTCAAATACTTCTTTCATTACCATCACATCATCAAGAGCTCTGTGAGCATTGTTAGACTCTACAAGGTAAATTTCTCTTAAGTATTGTAAAGAATATTTAGGAAGATCAGGTCTATATTTTTTTGCCCATTTAAGGGTGTCAATATAGGGATATTTAGGCAGTGTGATACCCACTCTATTAAATTCTGCTTCTAAAAAGTGTTTATCAAAATTGTCATTATTGTGAGCTATTAAAACAACATCTCCTTCACAAAATTTTACAAATTCAGTGGCAACTTCTTTAAACATTGGCGCATTTTTAACCATTTCATCGGTAATATTAGTAATATTTGTAGATTCTGCAGGTATTTTCATTTCAGGATTTACAAGGGTTGAAAAAGAAGTTTTATGGAAAGCATCATATGCAGCAATCTCTATTATTCGATCACTATCTCTTTTAAGCCCTGTTGTTTCTGTGTCGTAATAAATTGGCCGTCTTGTCATATTTAATAAGTATAGAATAAAAGTAGATTTTTACGGTAGATAAAGAAAAGCTTTGCTGATATGTAGAAAGATATTAGAATAATTATTTTCTGGAAAAATTAAATGGAAAATGAAAATTATTACCACCCAAGTTTACTTTATAAAGTGGAGCCTTTAGAGGTTCTTTCTGAAATGGGTATGGAGTTAAGTTTACAAATGTTAGATGAAATGCTCCTTATTCGTCATTTTGAAGCAAGGGGGGAGCAAGCCTATCAAACAGGTAAAGTGTGGGGTTTTTTTCACTCTTATACAGGACAAGAAGCCATTCAAACCGCTATTGTTAATGCCCTTGGTAAGGATAAAAATTTATATGCAACAACATATAGATGCCATGGTTTAGCACTACTTCTTGGAATGAGTGCAGAAAGTGGTATGGCTGAACTTTTTGGAAAACAAACAGGAAATGCAAAGGGAAGAGGCGGCTCTATGCATATGTATACAAAAAATATGTTCGGCGGCAGTGGAATTGTGGGTGGGCAGTGGCCACTTGGAGCAGGTCTTGCTTTTTCTTTAAAATATAGGGGTATTAAAGATGAAGTTGCAGTGGTATTTGGTGGCGATGGCTCTGTTCCGCAGGGTACTTTACACGAATCTTTAAATTTAGCAAAACTGCATAATCTGCCTTTAATTGTGGTTATAGAAAATAATAGAATGAGCATGGGTACACAGCTTAATAGAACCATTGGAAATCTGCCAATTGCTCATAATTTATCTAAAGCTTATGGTATAAAATCTTATACTGTTGATGGTATGCAAATTACAGATGTGTACAGTTTATTTAAAAAAGTTAAAAAGGAAATTTTAGAAAGTCCTCAGCCAGTAATAATTGAAGCACTTTGCTACAGATTTAAAGGTCATTCTATTTCAGATGCTGCAACTTATAGAACTAAAGAGGAGTTAGAGCATATTAAAACATTAGACCCTATAGAATTTTTTAAAAAATTACTGAAGATGGGTGGATTTTCTGAAGAAGAGTTTGAAAAAAGAAATGAAAAGCAAAAGCAAGTGGTAATAGAGGCGGTAAAAAAAGCAGATGAGGCACCTTTTCCTGATCTTAGTAGTTTAGAAGAGGGGGTAATTGTAGATGAGTAGAGAGATAACCTACAGGGAAGCTCTTTTAGAAGCCCTTGATGAAGAGTTAGCTAAAGATGGTAACGTCTTTATTATTGGGGAAGAAGTTGCCGAATATAATGGCGCTTATAAAGTTACAAAAGGGCTTTTAGATAAATATGGCCCTTTGCGAATTATTGACACCCCAATTTCTGAAGGGGGATTTACAGGTCTTGCAATAGGGGCTGCATTAACAGGTCTTCGTCCGGTTGTAGAATTTATGAGCTTTAATTTTTCTTTTGTAGCTTTTGATCAAATTGTGAATAATGCTATGAAAATGCATTACATGTCTGGAGGGCGCTTTAAAGTTCCTATTGTGTTTAGAGGACCAAATGGTGCTGCAGCTAGAGTTTCTTGTCAGCATTCCCATAATGTGGAACCTTTATATGCTCATTTGCCAGGCTGTATTGTTATTGCGCCATCTAATCCATACGATGCAAAAGCTCTATTAAAAGCTGCAATTAGAAATGATAATCCTGTTTTATTTTTAGAAAATGAAATGCTATACAATGTTAAAGGGCAAGTTCCTTTAGAAGAATATTCTGTGGAAATTGGGAAAGCAAAAATTGTAAGAGAGGGATCACATTTAACCCTTATTTCCTATAGCCGAATGCTCTATTTTTGTTTAGAGCTAGTAGAAGAATATAAAAAACGTGGAATTTTTATTGAATTAATAGACTTAAGAACTATTAAACCACTAGATGTTGGGACAATTGTTGCCTCTGTAAAAAAAACCCATAGGGCTTGTGTTGTGGAAGAAGGGCATAAGTTTGCTGGGGTTTGTGCAGAAATTATTTCTACCATTTCAGAATTTTGTTTTGATGATTTAGATGCTCCGGTAGAAAGAGTGTGTCAAATGGAGACCCCTTTACCATATTCTCCTCCCCTTGAAGAGGAAACCATCCCAAATATTAAAAGAATAAGAAAAGCAATAGAAAAAGCAATAGAAGGTATTTAATGTCTATAATAGTTACAATGCCCGCACTATCTCCAACTATGGAAGAGGGAACTATTACTCAATGGTTAAAAAAACAAGGGGATAAAGTTAACGATGGTGATGCTATTTGCTCTATAGCAACAGATAAGTCTACCATAGAATTTCAAGCAATTGATGGTGGATATCTTAGAAAGATATTGATAGAAGAGGGAAAAAGCGCAAAAGTTAATGAACCTATTGCTATTATCACTAAAACTATGGAAGAAAATATCCCAACTATTGCTATAAAGGAAGAAAAAGAAGAGACAGCTCAACAAATAGTTAAAGAAATTAAAAAACAAGAACCTTCCATTGGATTAAATGTAATGACATTTTCCCCTTTTGCTCCTAAAGAAAGGTTGCCGGTGAAAAAAACAAGCTCATCAAAAGCAAGTCCATATGCAAAAAAATTAGCAGAAGATCTGGGAATTGATATTACTTCTATAAAAGGATCAGGGCCTTTTGGTAGAGTTATCTCAAAAGATTTAGAGGGTGTTACAAAAAATACACTTTTAGTAAAAAAATCAGAATATAAATATCCAGATGGAACATTTGAAGAAATTCCCCTTACTCCTGTTAGAAAGATAATAGGGGAGAGATTACAGGCTTCAAAAATGACTATTCCTCACTATGTGATTTCGGTAAAAGTTGCAATGGATAAAATTATCCACCTTCGGGAGGAATTAAAACAGCTTGGTATAAAAGTAACTTTCAATGATTTTGTTATCAAAGCTGTAGCTTTATCTTTGGTAAAACACCCAGAAGTAAATTGTGGTTATGATTCTAAAAAAAATATGATTATACAATTTAAAACTGTAGATATATCTATTGCTGTAAATATTCCAGATGGACTTATCACACCTATTATTTGGCAGGCAGATTATTTGAGTTTAGCAGAAATTTCCGCAGAGGTTAAAAAACTTGCTCAAAAAGCTAAAGATGGTACTTTGGAGCCATCGGAATATCAAGGGGGATCTTTTACAATATCTAACTTGGGTATGTTTGGTATCGATAGCTTTATAGCTGTTGGTGGAATTAATGAAATGGCTGTTTCAAAAGGGGGGATTATAAGCTCTTCTCATATAATGGATCTTTCTATTTCTTTAGATCATAGAGTAATAGATGGGGCTTTTGGCGCTGAATTTTTAAATACTATTAAAAAATATTTAGAAAATCCTATAAGCTTAATTTTGTAGTAGATAAATATAGCAAGCTTTTGTTATTCTATAATTATGATATTAACTCTTCCATTTTCTCCCTATTCTAGAGAAGTCTTCGGCGAAAAAAGAAGACATCGTACTGGTAGCTTTTCAAAAGAAGATCATCCAACAAATATAAGTCATGCTAGTGGTAGAATGGAAAGTATTTTTCAGCTGTGTATCTATTTGGAAAACACTTGTAATTCCCCTGATTTAGAAGTTTTTTATGGCAAAACTACTGCCCAAGGTCTTAGAGAGTCAGAAGGATTTGCTGGATGTCATAGAAATCCTTTTGCTTTGTTATCTACTAATATTTTAAGTTTAGATAAAAAACAAATTTCTGATGATCAAGAAATTTCTCCAAAAAAAAGAATTAAAATGAAAGCGATGGGACTTTCAGAAGAGGCAATAGAATCTATTAGTAGCGATCCATCTCCAAGAAATGTACGTAGAGAATTAAGGGGTATAGCTTCTGATTTTTTAAATCCTATGAGCAGAGAGTGCGCTTTAAAAATGAATGCTACCGATGGGTTGCCCGTTGTTTGCAATAGAGTTGACTCTAGAATGGAATATGCAGTAAGAACTAAAGAAAATCTTATCCTTTTTGCTAACCTTATTAAAGGTAAAATAAAGGCATTAGCTGCTTTTGAAAATTTGCAACAACAAATAATTAAACATTTTGAAGCTGCAGTAAATCATTTAGATCAACAAAAAAATAACATTATCACCCTTAAAAATCTTTTTCGGGGGGAGAATTTAGAAGATAGTAAAACCTTAAAAAGCATAAAAAGTATTTTTTTATTTTTTAAAAAGACTAAACAGCCTGGGATTGGATCTAAAGTTTTTAAAAGTCCAATACAAAAAATTAATGGAAAAAGTACTATTAAAAAAGAAGATATTGCAACCCTTTTTACAGAATTGGAAAAACATTTAGAAGAGGTTAAACAAAGATTAAAGATTAA
>JBIKKN010000061.1:0-5405 GCA_044360335.1 Chlamydiia bacterium
GGATCTTTTTATTTGCAAGTTTTGGAATTAGGGAAAAAACGGAAAGCTTTTTTTCTTCCCCTAAGTTAAGCATTGGAGCAAAGGCTACAAGGGAGGTTATATCCTCTAACATGGCGCAAAGGTGTAAGGCAATAAAAGCTCCTCTTGAAATCCCCATAGCCCCATAAGGGGGAGGGAAAATTTTTGTAAGCTCTTTTACTCCAGAAGAAAGATTTTCAATAAATGTCTCTATCTGATCTATTTGCTCGAGCCATAATTGTTGAATATGCAAAGGTCTTTTGTTGTTTTCATGGGATGGAAGGGTAATAGATACTACTCTTACCCCCTGATCCAAGAGGGTGTCCACAGGGTGGCAAAAAGGGGGTAGAGTTAAAGAATTTTCCGCAGAAAGAGAGAAAAAAAACACCGTTTTTGTAACAGGTTTGAAAATATTCTCTTTATAATAAAACGTTAGAGATTTTGATTCTATAGCCTTTATTTGTAACGTCTCCTTCTTTTTGGCTTTGTAGCTTCAGGATTTTTTAAAACAGCTTTTTTATGCAAATCATAATAGTAGCTCCACTCTGTAAAAAGATCTGTTAGCCCAGGTTCAAGATTTGCTCGCATTTTAAAAAATTTTAAAGCAGAGGAAAAATCAGGTGAATTTGGAATTTTACACACTAATTTTTTTTGTTTTTGTAAGGGGGTAAATCTAAATTGCATGGAAAGTATATTTTGCGTTTCACCAAGAATTTTTTTTGTAATATTTAAAGTGGGGCTAAAAAGATCTTGGATCATATTAAATGCCTCTTGTGAAATTCTTCCAATATGTGCTTTTTTCGGATGGGATAAATAAAATTCTTTGATGTGATCATTAAAAATGGGGAAAATAATACATGCAACAAGAAGTGATCTATGAGGAGGTCTTTTATTTTCATTTAAAATAGATTTATCCACTTCTGTTAAATAAGAATAGATTTCATTTCCAAGAGGGGTTTCAAAATGATCGGCAATATTTGGAAGAAGAGTTTCTAAAAATCCATGTATTTGAAGATTTTTTAGAAAACTTACCGAAGACCCTGACTCAAGCATTCGTAAAATTTCTTCTAAAATTCGAATAGGAGAGCTTTTTAAAATTTCCTTTTTTAAGACAAATAAAGCTTCAATCATCTCCTCTTGAGGATTTAAACCAAAACGTGCTCTAAATTTTAAAAGACGAATCATCCTTACAGGATCTTGTTTAAAGCGGATATAAGGATTTCCTATACAACGTAAGATGTTTTTTTTTGCATCCTCTACCCCGCCAACATAGTCAATTATAGTTTCAGATTGATTGTCATAAAACAGCCCATTAACAGTAAAATCTCTCCTTAACACATCCTCCTCTTCTGTTCCCCAGTCATTATCACTAAAAATTAAAGATGCATCTTCATTATCTCCTTTTCGAAAAGTAGAAACTTCAAAAGTTTTATGGTTGATGCGAACATGGGCAAGGCGAAATCTTTTGCCTACTAAAAAGCAATTAGGGAAAATTTTTTTTATCTCTTCGGGAAGGGCATTTGTAGAAATATCAAAATCTTTTGGGGTATAATTTAATAAAAGATCACGAACACTACCTCCAACAAGGTATGCATTAAATCCACGCTGTTGTAAAGTGTTAAGTACTGTTAAAGCATCAGGATCTATGTCTTTAAGCTTTATTTTATGTTCTTTTTGCGTATATCTTTTCAATCTAATGACCGTTTTCTATTTGATAACTTTAGCAGAGGGTAAATAAAAAAGATAGCCTAGTTTTGATCTTTTTGATAGTATTTTTTAATGATTTATAAAATTTCTAAAGTATTTACAAAACCTTTTTTAGGGGCAATGTTAATTGGGGGTACTGCAATTGGAGCTGCAATGCTTGCAAATCCTGTAGCAACTGCTGGATCTGGGATTTTACCTTCTTATTTTATATATTTTCTTTGCCTTCTTTTTTCCATTGCAACGGGCTGTTTATTTATTGAACTTTCCTCCTGGCTACCAAAAAATGCAAATTTATTTACAATGGCTGAAACCTTTTTAGGTAGGGGAGGTAAATGGGGAGTTTTTTTCCTCTATATTTTCCAATTCTACCTTTTACTTATTGCTTACGTAACTGTAGGGGGGGGGATTGTAACATCTGCTATTTGCACTCATATGCCTGCTTATATTGGGGTCTTTATCTTTACACTTTTATTTGGTGGGATTGTCTTTTTAGGAGCTAAAACCTCTTCTAGAATCAATGCTATATTGATGGTAGGGCTTATCCTTTCGTTTTTACTCTTTATCCTTATTGCAGGGGGCAAGGCATCTTTAGAAAAAGCAAACTACTTTGGATGGAAACATGCCTTTTTAGGTTTGCCTGTTGTGTTTCTCTCCTTTTGCTACCAGGGGACAATTCCAACCCTTTATAACTACTTAGACCAAGATGCAAAACGCTCAAGGGTAGCAATATATTTTGGAACACTTATCCCATTTGTAGTTTATTTAGTGTGGGATCTACTTATTAAAGGGATAGTCTCTGTAGATGGATCTTACGGCCTTATGAGGGCAAAAGCTTTAGGGGTAAGTGCTGTAGAGCCTTTATTTTATGCAGTAGAAAATAAAAGTATATTCTTAGTTGCTAGGTTTTTTGCTTTTTTTGCCCTTACTACCTCATTTATTGGAGTAACCCTTGCAATGGTTGATTTTTTTGCCGACTTTTTCCATGTAAAAGCCACCAAATGGAATAGACTTTACTTGTGCTTGATGATTTTTGTTCCTGTAGTTTCTATTGTTTTAATAAACCCAAACCTCTTTATCACAGCACTAACTTTAGCAGGCGGATTTGCTGCAGCCTTGCTCCTTGGACTACTTCCTATTGTTTTAGTTTGGATTGGAAGAAAAAAAAGTAAATATAAAAATCATAAAAGATACCTTTTTGGGGGATCGGCTGTTTTGTGTTTGCTTCTTGCAGCTTTAATTTTTGAATTAGCAATTAGTATTTATGTTTTTATTTAAAAACTGCTCTTTAAAAGGGTAGTTATTTAATAGGCTAAGACTCTCTCTGCCTAAAATGCAGTACGCAGCAAAAAGTGCTTCAATACTTGCAAGCCCTTCTTCGGGATTTGCACAGGCTGTTTGCCGCCTTGGGTAGGCTGTTTTAAAATGCTTCGGCAAGGATCGAATTTCAGGTTTAAAGGGGAGAGTTTTTAACATCTTTTCAGCAAGCTTCCACGTTCCATCAATTAGATAAATGCCTTTACCCATATCGTCTTTTGAAAGCTCTTTTCCATCAAAAGAAAGGAGAATATACCCATTTTTTTGAGGAAGGTGATGAGTTGGATAGGTATAAAACTCTATATCTTCCCTATTTTCCAAACCAGTTAAGGAACATTTTTTTAAATTTTCCCTACGGTGACGTAAAATAATAGTGTTTGGGTAATTTGCCAATTAAAACGCCCTTATTAAGATTCTTTTTTAAAATCTAATTTATTTTCTATTTTAAAATTTAATTTGTCATTTACTAAAATAGAGAATTCATAATATAATATTTTAGCATGATTGTGAAAAATTACGCCAAAAATGCTTATTAATGAAATCGCAATCCAAGCTAATGGCATTTGAAAATAAGTAGTAAATAAATTTTCTTTAAGATAGGTTACTTTTTCTCTATAAAATGTATCAGATTTAAAGGGAATTAGTAATTTTAAATACTGTATGGTATCGAACCAAATGCATTTAAAAAATGATCTTGCAGCTATAAAAGGTTCAGCTAGACATTCTATTCTAACATTGTATGCAGATGCATTTTTCTTAAAGCTAAGTCCATTAGAAGCTATTACCCTATCTCCATCTTCAGTAAATGTAAGATTTAAAAATGAAATAGAAGTATTACCTATTGCTTTCAACATAAAACACCTTAATCCTTTAAACCTTATTGAGGCATTTTTCTATACTCTAAAGAACTTACCATAAGGAAAGTAAATTTTTCATTTATTAAAGTATTAAATTCATAATATAATATTTTAGCATGATTGGGAAAAATTATACCAAAAATGTTTATTAATGAAGCCCCAATCGAAATTAGTGGCATTTCAAAATAAGTCCAAAATAAAAGAGGTTTAAGATAGGTTACTTTTTCTCTAAAAGATTTTTCAGATTTAAAGGGAATTACTAATTTTAAATAATCTCTTGTATCCAACAAAATGGTTTTAAAAAAAGATCCTGCAAATAGAAAAGTTTCAAGTAGAAATTCTAACCTAGCATTGTATCCAGTTGTATTTTTCTTAAAGCTAAGTCCATTAGAAGCTAATATTCTATCTCCATGTTCAGTAAATGTAAGGTTTAAAAAATTAGTTACGTTATTATTAATATTCCGTAGCAAAAACCCCCTCCTCTGATTCCTCGGTTCCAATCTGATTTCCATATCCTTGAAAACTAGGTTCTTGATGATGGTGAGTATGACTACTCTGATGAGACCAGGATCCAAATCCTTGTTGCAATGGTGTAAGCTCTCTTATGTGCATTTTAAATCTTCATAGTTTTTATTTACATTTATTTTACCTGATCTTATCATTTAGTAGATAGCTTTTTCTATTCTAATTGTGCATTTCAAATTACAATTGGCCTTTATAAAGTGGGTATCATATTTATTAATTAAAATAATATATTATTAAATTTAATTTAAGATTTTAGCTAATTTTAATTGCAGGGAATTTTAAGATATTGTAAACTTAATAGAAAAATACTGGGAGGTATTATTATGGGTGGATCAAATAGGCTAGATAGAGAATGTGAAGCTAGGGCTTGGGAAGCTAGGGCTTGGGAAGCTAGGGCAGATTTTTTGCCGTCAAACTCTTTTGAACAGATAGGTAAATTTAAAGTAGGTACAATTGTAACAAAGAATGGAACTAATTTAAGTTTTGTAACATACGGTCAGCTTGTAGATAGAGCTATTTGTTTTGTATCCTTTATTAACCCGGTTGCAATAGCAGTTAGAACTTCGGTTTTAATAATAAATTTATTTTCTCAATATATAAACTACGCTGGCGAACTAATTAAGGTTAGTCAAAAAGATAATTTTCAAATAGATAATTGGATTCAATTGACTGTTGGTGCAATCAAGAGCATTGCAATAACAATAATTTGTGCAAAAATTATGAATATTGTGCTTCTGTTTGGAGTAGTTGCACCAAATAATGCAGTGCACACGTATGCTAGATTAGAGCAATTAGCTTATGGAGATTTTTATTGCTCTAAAGTATTTATGCCTAAAGAAGGCATACAGTAGCAGGAATGCAACTAAGCTGATTTAGATATACTTTAATTCTAATGAAGGTTTTTAATTTTTTTATGACTGATCCTATTAATAATAGGATCAGTCTTTTTTATTTCAATTGTACACTTCAAATTATAACTCACCT
>JBIKKN010000062.1:0-5358 GCA_044360335.1 Chlamydiia bacterium
TTCTTCTGCAATTTTAAAATTTCCCTGGTACACTTTTGCAACAACCATTTGAGCAATACGCATTCCATCCTTTACTTCAAAAACTTCTTTCCCATGATTGATAAGAATCACACAAACTTCCCCCCTATAATCGCTATCTATTGTTCCAGGGCTATTTAAAACAGTAATTCCATTTTTGGCTGCAAGTCCACTCCTTGGCCTTATTTGCACTTCATACCCCCTAGGAATAGATAAAAATAAAGCTGTAGGGATTATTTTAAATTCCCCAGGATGGATAAAAATACTTTCCACCAATTTTGCGCAAATATCAGCTCCAGCTGCTTCATCTGTTGCATAAAAAGGAATTTTGCTCTCTTGCCCTTTTATTCTGATTTCTACCTGATTTTCCATATTCCTTCCTTTAATTTTTTGAAAACATTCTAACAAAATAAGCAATTTTAGTCTTTAGCTCATCTCTTTTAACAATTGTATCAATCATTCCATTTTCCAAATGAAATTCAGATCTTTGATCAGACCTTTTCAATTTCTCCCCTACAGTTTGCTCAACTACCCTTGGCCCTGTAAAACCAATTAGAGCATCAGGCTCGGCAATAATTACATCGCCTAAAAATGCAAACGATGCAGAGACCCCTCCCATTGTTGGGTTTGTTAAAACAGAAAGATAAAAAAGGCCCTTTTGGTCGTGCCTTTTTAAAGCTTGAGAAGTTTTTGCCATCTGCATAAGTGAATACATAGACTCCTGCATCCTTGCCCCACCTGATGCTGAGACAATGATTAAAGGTAAATTACAATCTGTTGCATACTCAATAAGCCTTGTTAATTTCTCCCCTTCGCCCCTGCCAACTGATCCCCCCATAAAGAAAAAATCCATCACACCAAGGGCTACTTTTTGACCCATAATATTGCAATAGCCAGCAGTGATTGCATTTTTTTTTCCTGTTTTTTCTTCTGCTTCTAAAAGCCGCTCTTTGTAGGTTTTAGTATCTTTAAATCCTAAAATATCTTGGGCAATAACATCTTGGAATAAATCTACAAAAGAACCTTTATCTGCAAGTAAAGCAATTCTTTGCTCCGAAGATAAGGTAAAATGAAAATCACATTTTGGGCAGAGTTTTATCTTATTATCTATCTCCAAAGAGTGTAGCATTTTTTTACAAGATGGGCAAACTTGCCATCCTATTAAAGTTTTTTGCATATTATCCTTAACTTTATCTGAGGATAAATACATTTTCATGCTCTAGCCTATATCCAACTTTTTTAAAATCCACTACATTCCAAAAAGCTTCAATATAATCAGCACGTCTATTTTGATATTTTAAATAATAAGCATGTTCCCAAACATCAAGGCCCATCAACACTTTTTTCCCACACAGTGGATGGTCTTGATTATGCCTTTGTATGATTTCAAGCTTGCCTATTTTTTCATCAAAAAGCAGAAACACCCAACCACTTCCAAATAAAGTTAGGCAAGCATTTGAAAATTTTTCTTTAAAAAGAGCAAAACTTCCAAAGTCCTTATTTATTAGTTCAAGTAATTTGCCTTTAGGAAGATGATGATTAGTATTACCTAAAATTTCCCAAAAAATAGTGTGATTATAAAATCCTCCCCCATTATTTTGCATAAGGGCCGACTTATCTGTTAATAAAACCTCTTCCACTGACTTTTTAGTATCCCCATTTAAAGCTTGCAAAGCCTTTTCATGATATGTTTTATAGTGCTTTAAATAATGCACCCGCATTGTTGTTTCATCAATAAATGGCTCTAGCGCATTAAAATCATATCCTAACTCTTTAAACTCCCAATCCATCTGCCACTCCTATTTTTTTATTGCTATTTGTTAAAAAATTTTTAAGTTTACACCTTGTCATCATTCCCATACAGTGCACTTGCAAAGTAGGGGGTAAATCCTCATAAATATCAAAAAATGCTTCCACAGCAACAGGTGAAGTGAAAATAATTTCATTAAAATCTTTTAAATCTACCTTTATTTGAGGATGTTGCTTGTATAGATCATATAAAACGATAAGATCATAAAAAATTTCTTTTTCTACTAGATAATGTATAAGCTTTGCCCTTGTCATCCCAGATTGAGGAAGTAAAATTTTGCTATCTTTTAAATCTAAACTTTCTAAAAGACGAATAGCCCCCTCCTCTGTTTCATCACTGCCTGCATAAGTTATATAAACACCCTCTTTAGCTAGCGCTTCCATAGTAGATGGGCCAATAGCAAGTAAAAAAACAGACTCTAAATGCTCTTTTGGAATATTTAATTCCTTCATACTCAAAAAAAATGATTGTACAGCATATTTTGAAGTAAAAAGAATGTGGGAATAATAATATAAACGCTCAAAAATTTCTTTTATTTCTTTTATAGATAAATTTCTCCTTCTCATGGATATTAAAGGAAAGTGAAAAATATCAGCATTTTTTTCCATCTGTTTATGCTCAATTCCTGTATATAAAATTTTCTTCCTCATATTTTCCTTCTAAGTAAGTAGTAAATTAACAGCTTCCCTAATGGTTTCAACTTCTAGTATCTCCACATTTAGTTCAGTGTCTAACTTTTTACAACCTTTAGGAATCATAACCCTTTTAAAGCCTAAAGATTCCACCTCTTTTAAACGATTTTGAATTTTTTGTACATTTCGAATTTCTCCATTTAACCCAACTTCCCCAATAATTACTATGTCAGAATCTACCGTTTTATTTGTAAAAGAGGATGCTATTGCTAATGAAAGGGCTAAATCTACCGATGGATCTTTTACCTTTATCCCCCCCGCAATGGATAAAAAAACATCATAACTAGATAAATGCATCCCTACCTTTTTTTCTAAAACTGCTAATAAAATAGATAATCTTACCGGATCAAAACCACTTGCTTTTCGAGTGGGTGTTTGATACGTTGAAGGGGAAGCTAGAGCTTCAATATTTATAAATATAGGTCTTGACCCTTCTAAAACTGTACCTATTACCCCCCCTATTTGGGCATTTTTTCGCTTTTCTAAAAATATCATAGAAGGATTTTCTTCTTCTTTTAAACCTTTTTCTACCATAGAAAAAATAGCAAGCTCCTCACTTTTGCCAAATCTATTTTTTTTAGATCGAAGCATTCGAATCTCCATATCCTTATCCCCTTCAAACTCTAAAATTGTATCTACTATATGCTCTAAAACTTTAGGTCCTGCAACATCGCCCCCTTTTGTTACATGTCCGATACATAAAATAGTAACAAGGAGCTCTTTTGCAATTTTCATCAAAGAAATAGCAATATCTTTTACTTGTAGTACCGATCCAGGTGGGGAATTTAACTCCTCTTTATGGCAAATTTGAATAGAGTCAAGGATCATAAAATCTGGGGACAAAAGTTCTATTTGCTGTACAATTTTTGTAAAGCTTGTTTCTTGGTAAAGGAGTAAATTTTGATGCTCTGCATCAATTCTTTTAGCCCTTGATGCTGCTTGGGAAAGGGACTCTTCCCCAGTTACATAAAGAACTTTTTTTCCACTTTTTGCTAAATTATAAGCAATTTGTAAAAGTAAAGTAGATTTACCAATTCCAGGTTCTCCAGCAACTAAAGTTAAAGAACCTTTAACAATTCCCCCACCAAAAACTTTATCCACTTCAGAAAAACCTGAAGCTAATCTTTCTTCAGATCCTATCATTACCTCTGTAATGGGAATTGGTTTTTGAATCACACCTGTTTTATAGCTGCTGCTTAATATTTTACTTTCTAAAAACTTTTCAATCGTGTTCCAAGATTTACATCCACTACAATTACCAGACCACTGCGTTTGGGTATTTCCACATTCTTTACAAACCCAGCAATTATTTACTTTTGCCATAATTCACCCCTTTAAAAAAGTAGAGGATAAAACTTTACACGTTAATTGAATAGAGAAATCATTGCAAATAATCTAGCAAAGCTTTATTATAGCTGCATGAAAAAAATACTTTTATCTCTTTTTTTATCCTTTCCCCTTTTTGCTATTTATATTGACGATACAGCAAAATTAGATCAACATGTTACCAAAGCTTATCAAGAAGAATTCAATGCGGTTGGATTAGTTTATTTTGGCAATGGATATGGAACTGGAACTCTTATTCACCCAAAAGTTGTTCTTACAGCAGCCCACGTTGTAGAAGATCAATCAGATATTACTTTTTATCTTTACATTAAAAATCAGGGGGTTAAAGGTGTAAAAGGTAGAGCTGTTATTCATCCAAATTACAAACCAAAGAGTGATCTTAAAAAAGAAGAAATTTTAACAGAAAATATCCCTTACGATGTAGCTTTACTATTTTTAGAAGAAAGTATCGATGGAATAGATTACCCCTCCCTTTCCTCATCACCCCCACCTGCTCCTGCTGATTATTTAGCAGTTGGATATGGCAAATGGAATGGGGAATTACCAGAAAATCTTCTTAATAGGAAATTATCTGGAATCTCCTTTCATCCAAACTATATTGAAGAGAATTTAATTATTTTATATTGCGCAAATTTTTTAGATATTGATCTATTTGCTACAGCAAGGCAAGGCGATAGCGGAGGCCCTTTAATCCGTATGGAAAACGATAAAGTTATCTATGGAGTTTTATCTTGTTTATTTTCTGATCCTTCCGATATAAATGCCCCTCCATTTTTTGTTGCATACTCCTCTGTTCATAGCTACTTAGACTGGCTCCTTACGACCCTTGAAAAGAATTTATAACTAATAGAATTTTTGTAATTAAATTTACTAAAATCATCAACCATGTTAAAATTTATGGCTAAAAATCAAAGGAAAAAATTATGGGTTATGAGATATCTGCCAGTCAGTTAACAGAGCTCGTAAAAGAAGGTTTTGTAGTATTTAAAGATTTTATTACAAAAAATGATATGGAAATTTTGGAAAATTCCAAAGTAGAAAGGGACAGCTTTCAAAAATGCCCCTTAACTAAAAAAATCCTTTTAAATAGAGATCTTGGAAAGCTTATTTTTGAAATAATAGGAAAAAGACCTATTCGCCTTGTAATGAGTAAAAAAATATTTTCTATGGATTCGATTTTTATAAAAAATATTTCTATAGAAGAGATTTATATCGGTGTTTTTTTCTCCTTTGAGGATCTAACTGCTACTTTTTTCCTCCCTTTTGTAGAAATGGAGATGCCATGTTCAGGTTTTTTAGCCCTTTATGGCGATAGTAGAGCTCGCTATATTCAAAAAGAAGAAGATATAGAAAAGCATTACCTTTTAAGCAAAGGATTTGCAAGTGGGGATAAACTTGATTCAGCAAGATTTCCTTTGATATTTAAGTAGGAGAAAAGTTTTTTTGCTATGAAAACAAAGCTTAAAACAACTAATTTTAATCCACGATCTA
>JBIKKN010000064.1:0-5315 GCA_044360335.1 Chlamydiia bacterium
TTGATTTAAATTCATATTATTTCTATTATTTTCTTATAATTTTACCAAAGGTTTAGTATGCTATTTTCAATTTTATCTAGTTTAGTTTTTTTTGCCTGCTCATGTGGAGATGCTTCCCATGTAAAAGTTCCCCCTCAAGAGTTGTCCAATAGCTCTCCATCAATTGAGATTTCTACTACAGAAGATGAGGCTCAAGTAACACCTACTTCTTCTGAGCAAGAGTAAAAATCAGAATAAAAATTAAACATTTTTATTTTAGTTTTTTAAATACAAAGGGAGCAAACTTTAGTTTGCTCCCTCTAAAAAACCATTTATTTAACTTAAAGTCCCTTTAATAGTTTACTATACTTTTCTATATTATTTTGATTTTTTGTAACAAGTTCGGGTTTTATTTCTACTGTTCCTTCTTTAGCTTTATCTACAACTTCTTGCATAATTTTTATAGCTTCACTATATCTTTTTAATTGGACAAGAGTTAAAGCTGCATTTGACAGACACTCATATCCCATCACATCTGCATTATGAGCCAATAAGTACAATCTATTTGCTTTTTCGTATTTTTTTTCCTTATAAGCTTTAGTACCTAAATCTTTAAACCACTTGTGTGTTGTTTTAGAATCAGAATCAGGATTAACCTTTTGATAAATAGTTATTGCATTTTTATAATTTTGTAAATAAGTTTCCATCTTAGCGGCTTTTAACAAATATTTATTCTCTGTAGGATTAACCTCGTGAGCTTTTAAATAGATTACTTTTGCACGCTCATAATCTTCTTTTTTAAAAGCTTGATTAGCTTCCATTGCTAATACTAAATCTTCTTCAAGAAATAGATCATTAGTTATACAGTGAAGGCCTGCGTGATTAATTTGAGTTAGTAAAATGTTTGAGGAATGACTTTCTTCTCTTCCTTGAACAAAATGAGGTGTTATCCCATTTTGGCTTAAAACTCGTCCAAATTCATCCCTTATATAATTTAATTCAGGAAATGTATTCAAGCAAATTAAATGGTCTGCTCCATCTGTGTTAACAGCCACAGAATTGAAAAAATTAAATACTTGAAAAAAATCTGTTTTAATATCAAGGAAATTTTTAAACATTGCAGAAATAGGACAATTTCCAGGAGCTCTAATTACTTTAATTCCGTTTTTTTGTAAAATTGTTGCAACCTTATCTAAAATAGATTGTTTTATACATAGTATTCTTTCTATAGTTATTTTCTCTGGAAGATAGGGATCATCCCCTTTATGATTAAATATTTCAGGATAGCTAATCAGCATTCTTTGTAACTGTTCAATAAACCCATCTATTCTTCTTGGAGGTTTAAAGAAAAAGTTTGTATAATCTGCTAATAAAACACCTTTTCCTGGAATTACTATCATATCCAAATCAAGGTGATAGGAAGCCTGGGGTAATATTATTACTTTATCAATTTCACCAAGATTATAATCTGATTTTAAGTCTTTTATAAATCCTTTTAAAAAATTATCATATAATCTTTTATATATAGCCTTATCCGCATCAAATTTATAATTTTCACCTTTCAATTTTATCATTTTTTCGATAAATGCTTGATGAGCACTATATTCTCCAACAAATAAAATAGTGGATCCATCCTTAGGATCAACTACCTTCATTAAATTTCCACCTGCTACTTTTTGAACCTTTTGATTAGCTATCCTATCTTTTGGAAAAAAAATTTTAAGCCACTGATTAAGATCTTCAGCTATTGGTAGGTTCTCTGTATTTTCTCCTAGATCATGCAATATTGGATGTAAATTTCTTGGATTTGTACGATTAGGCATAAATGGGAGTACTTGAGCCAAATTATCCCCTGTAAGTTTAGCATGTAATAGTGGCAAATATTGTCGTAGTTGATCACTTTTTCTTGTAACTAATAACCATTTGTCAGTGGATGTAAATATATCCCTAGGATAGCTCATTCCCATTTTGCTGCTATAGCTAAAATAAAGCACCCCTAATTGCTTAAGTTTTTTTATTAGTCCGTCTGCATCACCTGTTGGATTTGATACAATTAGCGTAAAAATTTTTTTCTTTGAATCAGTAAGAACAGGTTCTTCCTTGCTACCTCCACCGCCTGCTGATTCTATCCTAACTAATTCCATTATTTTTCTCTTTTTTTATTATAAATTATTAATTATTCGATAAATTATTCGCAATATTTGATTTTATTTCAATATTAAAATTATTAAATAAAAAATTATATTAATTAAAAACGTTAATTAATTTTGGAAGCTGAGATCTTCTCCCTTCTTAAGAGAGCTTCAAAAAGTGTAGTTTCTCTAGCTACTACCCCTGACAAGAATACAAGTCCTATAAGATTCGGAAATGCCATTAATCCGTTCATAATATTGGAAAAACCCCAAACAATTTCCAAGTTTAAAGCAGCTCCAACAAAAATAAAGGCAAGGAAAAAAATTCTATAATAGAGAATAGATTTTAAACCAAACAGGTACTCCATAGACTTTTCCCCATAATATGCCCAACCAAGAATTGTTGAATAGGCAAAAGGGATAATAGCAAGGGTTACCATCAATCCGCCGTAGGGAATAGAAGATTCAAAAGCAGCTAAAGCTAAATCTGAACCGTTTATTAACACTCCAAAAGAGTTAACCCCACCTAAAACTCCAGATGTAGCAATTGCTAAACCTGTGAGTGTACATACAATTGCTGTGGTAATAAACACCGAAGACATAGAAACTAAAGCCTGTCTTCCTGGGGAATCGGTTTGAGCAGCAGCTGCGGCTATTGGGGAGCTTCCAAGCCCTGCCTCTGAGGAAAAAACACCTCTTGAAATACCTAGCTGAATAGCAAGCATAATGGAAGATCCAGCAAAACCACCACTTGCAGCCTGTCCTGTAAAAGCTGTTTTAAAAATCATACCAAATGCATAAGGAATTTGTGCATAATTTACAAAAACTACCACCATACTAATACAAAAGTAAAATAAAGCCATAGCAGGAACTAATATTTCTACCACTTTTCCAATAGTTTTAATACCCCCAAGCAAAGGTAAAGCGGAAATTAAAACAAGTATCAATCCACTAATATAAGGAGATACAGAAAAAGTTTCTTTCATCGCATTTGCTACCGAATTTGCCTGCACCATGTTGCCTGTACCAAAAGAAGCAATTACAGCTAAAACAGCAAATATCACTCCCAGCCATTTAGCATTTAAACCTTTGTCTAAATAATACATAGGTCCACCGCACATTTGACCATTACCATCTATTTCTCTGTATTTTATTGCTAAAATTGCCTCTGCATATTTTGTTGCCATTCCAAAAAAAGCCGCTACCCACATCCAAAATAACGAGCCAAGGCCACCTATTGCAATAGCTGTAGCAACCCCTGTAATACTTCCGATTCCAATTGTTGCAGCAAGGGCTGTCATTAGCGCTTGAAAATGAGAAATATCCCCTTCTGCCTTACTATCGGCTCTTGTAAAAGCAAGTTTATGAGCATATACTAAATATCTAATTTGCACACCTTTTAGTCGATAGGTAAGAATTGCCCCCACTGCAATGATAAAAATTAATAAGGGAGGCCCCCAAACAATATTATTAATTGATTGGATAACATTTTGTATCTGATCCATTGATTCCTTTATAAAATTTTTTTTTGTAAAAGAGTATATAATAAAAGCCAATGAAAATCTACTTTTATGTAGATCTTCTAAAATCCCCAAATGGGTAGGTATAAATATCTTTATATAGGTTGATATTTTCTTCCACTTCCAGCCAATTTTGATCTGCTATTGATCTTGCTCTTCTAGATTCGGTTAAAAAATTTTCCTCTGTTTTCAAAGTTTTTCTGATACATTCAATCATCTGCTCCCCTGTTTTAAACTTTATGGGAGCATCTACATAGGGGTTTAAATCTTGGCATGCAATAGGCAAACCATATGCGCAAGCCTCTAAGAATTTAATATTACTTTTTGCTCTATTAAATACATTATCTGAAAGAGGGGCAACCATCATATTACCCTCCCTTTCAAAAACTGTTTGTGGTAAAAGAGCAAGGGGGCTCCAATCCCAAAATTCTATCTCCCCTGTTTGTGTATATTCTTTTAATTTTGGCGGACAAACGCCAATAAATACCCACTTGAATTCTTTCATAGTTTTTATAATTGACTCTATAATATCAAAAAAATCATCTTTTTTATCATTTATTTCTTCACAGTCCACATGAGAGCTAGATCCAGCATAAATAATCCTCGGCTGATTTTTATACTTTCTATAATTTTTAAGGATGATCTCTTCACTATAATAATTTCCTGCCCAAAAAAAAGGAATTTTATTTGGTATAATAGAAATATTTTGATTGCTTATCCTTTGAGATAAAAACTCCTTTAAAAATGGTGTTGATACAGTAATTTCATCACAAAACTCCATAATTTCTAAAGTGTACTTCTCATCTTCCTTAGTTTTTTCTATTACCTCCTCTAAACTAAGCCCTAAAGAACCTGGATCTTTAAATTTTTTCTTCCCATAATGAAAATCAGGAACATGATCAAAAAAAATCACATCATCTATATCATATACCAGGCGAAATTTCACCTGATCTTTAAAACTTGCCAAATGCTTGATATACCCTGCACCATTTTTTCCTGCAAGTCTTTGAAAAATTGCTACATCAGACATCCCATAGGGTAAATAGTCTATCATAAAATTTTGAAATATCGAGTAAGCAACCTCTCCTCTCATACTAAGCTGATAAAGAGGCCAAAGTAATCTCCAATATGCAAGTGCTGTTACATATTTTGGATGAGCTATAACAAAAGGTATATTTCCTTTATTTCCCACCATCACCTCTTTGGCCACATCCATTTAATTTGTTTAAATAATTTCGCCTTATGTCTTGGTATGGATAGAAAAAAAGCTCCTTATATACACTTAAATTTTCTTCCCTTTCCAGCCAATTTTTGTCTATACATTCTCTTGCTCTTCTGGATTCGGCTAAAAAACTCTCCTCTGTTTTTAAAGTTTGTCTGATAATTTCAATCATCTCCTCCCCTGTTGAAAACTTTAAAGGGACATCTTTATATGCTGTAATTTTTTGACATGCAATAGGCAACCCATGCGCGCACGCCTCCAAAAATTTAATATCACTTTTTGCATGGTTAAAGATTAAATCTTTTAAAGGGGCAATCATCATAGAGCACTCAAGAACTGAAATTCTCTTATGATAATTATCAAAAGTTTCCAGTTCATAAAATTCTACCTCCCCTGCTTGACTTTCCTCCGCTAGCTCCCAAGGTAGTACACCTATAAATATCCATTTAAATTCCTTTACTG
>JBIKKN010000063.1:0-5315 GCA_044360335.1 Chlamydiia bacterium
GCATATTCAGGGCCAAATTTACTTAAAAAGTTTGGATTCGCAATATAGCCGCCCACAATCATTGCTAAAATCCAGCTTATACCAAAAAGGGCTGTAACGATTGCAAAGTTTTTCCCTCTAGCTTTTTCATTTTCACTTAAATCTGCAATTGCAGCCATACAAACGCTAATATTCCCAGCAAAAACCCCTGTTATGAATCGAGAGGCAAAAAAAAGGGAGACACTTAATATAGAAAGGGAAAAAGCAGAAAGTATAAAACCAAAAAGCATTCCTATTAAAGATATATAAAAAGCCTTTTTTCTCCCTAAAATATCTGCAATTTCCCCGATAATTGGAGCAAAGAAAAATTGCATCAAAGGAAAAATTCCATAAATTAAAGCTAAAATAGCATTTTTTATATGTATGGATGTTGCCTGTGACATAAGTCCATATTCAGCTTTTAAGAGCATTGGACCTAAAAGGTTAAACACAAGGGAGTAACCGAAATTGTCGATAAACACAATAAAAAATACTGGCAGTAATACACATTTATTAAGTTTCATAAAAAATCTAAAAGCCCCTGTTGATCTATAATATTTACCTTAAGCTTTATTGCTTTTTCATATTTAGATCCAGGGTTTTCTCCAAGAACAAGATAGTTAGTGAGTTTACTAATAGATGAAGTAACTTTGCCCCCCCTTTCTTCTATTAAATTTTCCACTTCTTTACGGGTAAAGTTGGAAAAAGTTCCAGTTATTACAAATGTTTTACCAAAAAATAAATGTCCAGATTGTTTTTTTACTATTTTTAAAGGGGTTACTCCAAGTTTTAATAGGGCCTTTATTTCTTTAATGTGCTCTTGTTTAGAAAAATAAGAGGTAATAGAATCTGCAACTTTTTCCCCCACACCATCAATTGTTAAAAGCTCTATTTTAGAAATTTTAAGTAAGCTATCTACATCTTTTACATATTCAGCAATTTCCTTAGCAGCAACTATTCCAACATAAGGGATTCCAAGAGAAAAAATAAATCTATAAAGCTCACATTCTTTAGATTTTTCAATATTATCTAACAAAACCTTGATAGATCTATCTTTAAAGCCTTCTAAATCTATTAAATCTTCCTTTTTTAGTTTATATATATCTTCTAAAGAGTTTAATAATCCAAGCTCATAAAATCTCTCCACTATTTTTACACCAAATTCAGCAATGTCCATCGCCCCTTTTGAAACAAAGTGTTTTATCCTTGCTAAATACTGTCCGCTGCATTTTTCTCCAGCAGAGCAGCGCACTGCAACTTCCCCCTCCTTTTGGATCACATGAGCTCCGCAGTTTGGGCAAAATTTAGGTATCTTCCACTTATTAGATCTTTTATGGCCATCTTTTATCACCACAGAAATTATTTTAGGGATAACATCTCCACCTTTTTCGATGATTACAGTATCCTTCTCTCTTATATCTTTTCTCTCAATCTCCTCAAAGTTGTGTAAGGTTGCTCGTGAAATGGTACTTCCTGATAAAAGTACAGCTTTTAAATTTGCAACAGGAGTTAAAACACCTGTTCTTCCAACTTGCACAGTAATACTTTCAATTACTGTCTCTGCCCTTTTTGCTCCAAATTTATAAGCAACTGCATATCTTGGGCTTTTATTTGTTACCCCAATTATCTCCCTTTGCTCTAAATTATCTACTTTTACTACAATACCATCTATTTCAAACGGTAGATCTGCTCTTTTTTTTTCAATTTTATTTGCAAATGATAAAACTTCTTTTGAAGAGCTTACTCTAGAGCTATATTCCTTTGTAAAGGTAGGCAATCCCATAGATTTTAAATAAGGGGCAATCTCAGATTGAAGCTTTATTTGTTTTGGAGGATTTACTAGATCATAAATCATTATGTGCAAACCTCGGCTCTTAGAAATCTCTGGATCTAAAAGTTTTAAAGCCCCACTTGCTGCATTTCTAGGATTTGCATAAAGCTCTAATCCTTCCTCCTGCCTTTGTTTGTTCAACCTTTCAAACTCTTTTAAAGGCAAATATACTTCCCCCCGAAGATCTAAACGCCCTTTGCTTTTTTCTAAAAGCTTATGTGGCAAATTTACAATTCCAAAAGCATTACTTGTAACATCATCCCCTTTTTTCCCATTTCCACGTGTTACAGCCTGCAAAAGCTTACCATCTTCATAAATAACAGATAAAGCCACCCCATCCATTTTAAGCTCTACATTAAACTCTAAATTTTCCTTTTCTGTTAATTTTTCTACTCTATGGATAAAAGCCTCTACCTCTTCTTCTGAATAGGTATTTGAAAGAGATAACATAGGTATAAGGTGCTCGCAAGATTTAAATTTTCCTATTGAATCGGTAGGGATAGTAGCTGTTGGAGAATTATTTTCTACCCAATTAGGGTGTAATTTTTCTATATGCTCTAATTTTTTAACCAAAAGATCGTATGCATAATCGGAAATAATAGGGTCTGCATACTGATAATAAAGGCTATCGTGCTTTTTAATTTCTTTTACTAACTTTTTATATTCACCTTTTGAAATATCCTCTGCCATTGTCCCACCTTAAAATAAGATTCTTTTTATAGGGATTATAAACTCTCTACAGAATGCAGGCAAACTTTTCTTCAACCAATTAGGAACTTACCTTATGCAAAAATAAAAGAGTGATATCCTTTATGTTTCTAAATATAAACATTTTTATCCAGAGAAACCCTACAAATACTAGTGCTAAGCTTTGCAATATTTAAGTGTATCCCCCTTTTTTCGCCTTCTAATCCAATTTCGCTATTGATTATCCCAGAGCCCCCATATTGAATTTGATCGGTATTTATTATTTCTTCAATATTTATTACCCCTGGAATGGCTATAAAATAATTTTCTAAGTTTTGTTTAGAAAAATTGTGAACAATAAGGAGTTTTTCCTCTATCCCCCTTCTTAAAAAACAAATTACTTGATTGGATGCATCAGAATGATCTATCCAACAAAACCCCTTTGGATCAAAATCTATTTCATATAGAGCTTTTTCCTTTTTGTAGAGTTTATTCATATCCCTTGTAAACTTTTTGTTTTTGAGTTTTGCATGCTCAACAATGGGCAATTTTCTAAATGAATATTTTTCATTAAATTCCTCATTTTCCCCAATTTCATGCCCCATAAAAAAGAGCTTTTTCCCAGGATGAGCAATTGCTACAGAATAAATAAGCCTTAAGTAGGCAAACTTTTCCTCTTCTACTTCAGAAAATTTATTTAAAAGGGATTTTTTTCCAGCTGAGACATCATCATGAGAGATAGCAAGTAAATATTTTTCTCTAAAGACCTCTTTATAACTATTTAAAAGCTCGCCGTGTTTTAATATTTTTTCTTCTTTTGTATAAGATAGATATTTAAATAAATCAGAGCACCACCCCATATTCCATTTCATACAAAAATTAAGCCCTCCCCATAGAGAATCTTTTGTAACTGCTGGGTAAAGGGATGAGTCTTCTGCAATAATATATACATCAGGATGCTTTTGTTTAATAACAGAGTTTAACTCTTTTAAAAATGCTATCCCTTCAAAATTTTCTACCCCACCTAAATGATTTTGCTCATAGCCGCCCTCTTGTCTATAATAATCTAAATATAAAATAGATCCTACAGCATCAATTCTTAATCCATCAATATGCATCTGCTCTATCCAAAATAAAGCTGCAGAAATTAGAAAATTTCTTACTTGAGCAGAGCTGTAATTAAAAATTAAAGTCCCCCACTCAGGGTGCTTGCCCATAACAGGGTGGGGATTTTCAAATAAAAAATTTCCATCAAAATTTGCTAGAAAAGATTCATCCTCTGGAAAATGGGCTGGAACAAAATCTAAAATTATACCGATTCCATGGTTATGTAAATAATTTACAAAATATTTAAAATCCTCTTCTGTTCCATATCTTGAAGTTGGAGAAAAAAAGCCAACCACTTGATACCCCCAAGATTCATCTAATGGGTGCTCTGTAATTGGTAAAAGTTCAATATGAGTATATCCCATTTCATTTACATAACTCACAAGATCTACTGCAATTTCCCTGTAATTTGCAAAATCCTTTGTTTTACTCCATGCCCCTAAATGCAGCTCGTAAATATTCATTGGGGAAGAATTGTGCTGCTGCTTTCTGGCTTTTAAAAAATTTTGATCTGTCCATGGAAATGCTTTTACTTTATGAACAATAGATGCATTTTTTGGTCGAAGCTCATAACGTCTTGCAAATGGATCGCTCTTTAAAATCTCTTGTGCCTGTTTTGTAGTAATAGAATATTTATACATAATAGGCTTAATAAGCCCCGGTATAAAAAGCTCAAAAATTCCTAAATCCGAACTTTTTCGCATAGGATAGATTTTTTCTCTCCAATTTCCAAGATCACACCTTAAATGAACATATTGTGCATTGGGTGCAAAAACAGCAAAACTTGTGCCTATTAATCCATCATGCTCCCTTACATGGCTTCCTAAAAAGTTATATAGGGCATAATGCTCCCCCCTATCGAAAAGGTGGATATCAACCAAAGATACACTTGGGGTTACGCTATAGGGATCAAATCCCACACTTGCATCTGAATGAATTATTTGATAATCAAAAATAGTGAGGGGCTCGCAAGATTGATATAAAAAATATCCCCTGGAGTCAAATAGCTCCATCTGTTTTTCTTCTCCCCTGACTAAAATGGTATTTTCTTTGCGATTAGGGGAAAATTGAATAATAAGATTATCTTCTTGCAACCCTAAATAACTATGAGGATTGGATGTGTTTTTTATTCTATTTGAAATTTTAGACAAATAACAGTTCATAATCTTTCTATAAACAAGAAAAGTATTATTTAATAGTCTATTCTATCAATATAAATTTTTTTATCTTTTTTAAAATTCAGCAGCTCTAAAGAATTATGCCACTTGCCTTTTTCGTTAGGATAATTTTTAACCCTATATTTTTTTCCCACAGCTAGTATTTTACCCCCATCACAATGTGGATAAATAGTAATTTTTACAGCTTTTGCCTTTTTCCATAAAATATCAAAAGAAAACTCCCCCATATTTATCAAAGTAGCCCTTCCAGCATGGGAAAGCTCTTTACCTTTTGGAAGGAAATATAAAATATTTCCTTCTTGCTTGCAAAATTTTTCTTTCATTTTCTTTCTAAAAGTAGAAAAAAGGGCAAAACGATCCCCTTCTATTTTCGGAAGATTTAAGTTTCTATGCTGGTAATCTTGATTTTTTGGGCTAAACAAATCCTCAAGGAGGGGGTGAATTTGGAAAATTTCAAGTGGCAAAACTTCTTTATCCTCCATTAGCTGAGATAA
>JBIKKN010000065.1:0-5311 GCA_044360335.1 Chlamydiia bacterium
AGAATTCCTTCTTCAATAGCAGCTTTTGTAGCGTGAAGAGCATCATCCACTCTATCTTTTTTCTCCTTCATCTCCATTTCTGTTGCAGCTCCAACATTGATTAAAGCTACACCGCCTGAAAGTTTTGCAAGCCTTTCTTGAAGTTTTTCTTTGTCGTAATCAGATGATGAGCTCTCTATTTGCTTTTTAATTTGATTGCAACGATTTTCAATAGCAGCTTTTGCTCCAGCTCCATCAATAATTGTTGTATCATCTTTGCCCACTACAATTTTTTTAGCTGTTCCTAGCTGATCAATTGTGGTAGTTTCAAGCTTCATTCCAAGCTCTTCAGAAATAAGATGAGCATTTGTTAAAATTGCAATATCGTTAAGTATTTCTTTACGTCTGTCACCAAATCCAGGTGCTTTAACAGCGCAAACCTTAAGTCCAGTACGAAGTCTGTTTATAACTAAAGTAGCTAAAGCTTCTCCTTCGATGTCTTCTGCAATAATAAATAATGGCTTTCCAGTTTCTGCAACAGTTTTTAAGATTGGAAGCAGATCTTTCATAGAAGAAATTTTTTTCTCATAAATTAAAATATAAGAATCTTCCATTATAGCTTCATTTTTCTCTGTGTCTGTAACAAAATATGGATTGATATACCCTCTATCGAAATTCATCCCTTCTACAACATCTAATTCTGTTTCTAAAGTTTTTCCTTCCTCTACTGTAACAACCCCATTTTTACCAACTTTTGCCATAGCTTGGGCAATTAAAGCGCCAATTTCTTTGTCGTTATTAGCAGAAATTGTTGCAACTTGCTCAATTTCTTTATCTTTAATAGCTTTACTTTTCTTTTTTAATTCGCTAACAACTAAATCTACAGATTTATCCATCCCTCTTTTTACTAAAATTGGGTTAGCCCCAGATGCAATAGAACTTAAACCATTTAAAAAAATGGCTTCTGCAAGAACTGTTGCAGTAGTTGTTCCATCTCCAGCTTTATCTGCAGTTTTACTTGCTACTTCTTTTACAATTTGCGCGCCAATATTTTCATATGGATCTTCTAGTTCAATATCTTTTGCTACAGTTACTCCATCTTTGGTAATGTGAGGGGATCCAAAAGATCTAGATAGAATAACATTACGTCCTTTTGGTCCTAAAGTTACTTTTACAGCATCTGCAAGGATGGATACACCCTTTTTGATTCTGTTTCGAGCATCTTCTTTAAATTTTATATCTTTTGCTGCCATAAGATTTTCTCCTAATGTTTATTTTTAATTTTATTCTACTAAAGCGATTACATCATCTGATTTAACAATAATAAATTCTTGATCTTCTTCTGTTTTTATTTCTTGACCGCTATATTTATCCCACATAATGATATCGCCAACTTTTAAACTTATTTCTATAAGTTTGCCATCTTTATCTTTTTTTCCAGGGCCTACTGCAATTACTGTACCTATATCTTGTTTGCTTTGCGCAGAATCTGGAAGAATAATTCCGCCAGTTATTTGTTCTTCAACTTTTTTTCTTTCTACTAGTATTCTATCCCCAAGAGGGCGAAGTTTTGTTTGCATTTTTGTTGTCATGAACATTTCTCCTTATGTTTTTATTTGTTTAAGGTTTACTTATATTTATTTTATAAGATCAGAAACTTTTTTGCAAGAAATTTAGCAGATATTTTGTTAGTCTGCTAAAATATATCTCTTTTCATCATTTAGATTTGAAACTATAGTAAAAGCAAAAAAGGAGTTTTTATGAACCGAGATAGTATAGAAGAGGAAAAAAAATGGAATTTAACAAGTTTTTTTAAAGATAAACAAAGCTGGGAAGATAAACTTAATATTTTAATTAAAAAAGGGGAACTTGGTTTTAATGAAATAAAAGAAATTAAATTTAGCAGTTATACGAATGCAAAAGATTTAAAAAAAATTTTAGATAGTTTTTTTCTTTATCTAAGAGAGCTTGAATCTGTATATACTTACGCTCACCTTAAGCATGATCAAGATATTTCTTTAACCGAAAATAAAGAAGGGTATGAAAAGGCTAAATCTTTATACCATTTATTTCAAAATGCCTCTAGTTGGATTGAACCTTCCCTTTTACAAATAGAGGAGCAATATTTTGAAAAACTCTTAAAAGAAGAGGATTTATCTGACTATAGATTTTATCTAAAAAAGCTTAAAGATCAAAAAGAGCATATTTTATCAACAGATAAAGAGCTTATTATTTCTTTAGCAGCAAGAATGCAGGGGTCGAGCAAAGGGGCATTTTCTGCCTTAGCAAATGCCGATTTAGATTTTGGAAGCGTATTAGACTCTTTAGGAAAATCCCATCCATTAACTCAAGGAAGTTATGGTAAATTTATGAAAAGTAGGGATAGGGTCCTTCGCTGTAACGCATTTGAAAAGCTTCACAAAACATTTTTAACTTTTGAAAATACTTTTTCCGAACTTATCCATGGGCAAGTACAAAATCATATTTTTAATGCAAAGGTTAGATCTTACAAAAATTGTTTGGATGCAGCTTTAAAGCCTCATAATATCCCACTTTCTGTATACCATAATTTAATAGATACAGTTTCTAAAAATCTAGATCCTTTACATAAGTACATTTCTTTAAGGAAAAAAATCTTAAAAGTTAAACAGCTGCATGCTTACGATTTATTTGCTCCCCTTGTAGAGGTGGAAGATAAAAAATATTCTTTTGAAGAAGGGTGTGAAATAGTAATTAATTCGGTATCGATTTTAGGTAAACAGTATCAAGAGACTTTAAAAAAGGGTCTAAAGGAGGATCGCTGGGTAGATGTTTATGAAAATAAGGGCAAAAGAAGTGGGGCCTACTCAAGTGGTTGTTATGATTCTTTCCCCTATATTTTAATGAACTTTCAAGGAACTTTAAACGATGTTTTAACTCTATCTCATGAGGCAGGGCATAGTATGAATACTCTTATGAGTAATAAAAAGCAAAAATATCATGATGCTTCTTATACAATATTTGTAGCAGAGGTTGCATCCACATTTAATGAGCAGTTAACCTATGAATATTTATATCAAAGGGCAAAAACTAAAAATGAGCGGCTCTATCTTTTATCTCAGCAAATGGATGCTATTCGTTCTACCTTCTTTCGTCAAACCCAATTTGCAGAATTTGAATTAAAAATTCATGAGCTTGCAGAAAAACATGTGCCATTAACTCCAGATATTATGAAAAAAATTTATGGGGATTTAAATAAAAAGTATTTTGGAGAGGATTTTACTATTACTCAGGAATCCTCAGGAGAGTTTTTAAGAATTCCTCATTTTTATTATAATTTTTATGTGTATCAGTATGCAACAGGAATAGCTGCAGCTTTAGATCTTGTAGAAAAGGTTAAAAAGGGTAATGTTAAACCTTATCTTGAATTTTTAAGTGCCGGGGGAAGTAAATATTCTATAGACCTTTTAAAAGATGCAGGAGTTGACATGGAAAGTAAAGAGCCTATTGAAAGAATTTTAGAAACTTTTTCATCACTACTATTAAAATTTGAAAAAGAGTTTGAGATAAATTAGTAAAAAGGGTAAAAGTAATACCTTTTCCTACAGGGGGTATTTCATGACTGAGAAAAAAATACTAAAAAAGGCCTTTATTGTTAAAAATGATAAGGGTTTGCATACAAGGCCTGCAACAGAGATTGTAAAGTGTTTAGCAAAATTTAAGTCTAATATTACCCTTCAATATGGAGATTTAAAGGTAAATGGAAAGTCGTTACTCGGAATTATGATGCTTGCAGCAGAATGTGGAGCAACTGTTAATGTAGAAGTTTCTGGAGAAGATGCAAAAGAGTGTTTAAAAACCTTATTAGAGCTTGCTAATTTAAAATTTCATATGAAATATTAATCTTTATTCTATATATTCAGGTGATTGATCTAAAACTCTTTGATTGCAATAAACATCGGCTTGGTGCTTTAGCGCAAGAAGTAATGCATCAGAAGGTCTTACATCAATTTCTAAAATCTCTTCAAAGTCTTTATCTTTTTTTGTTAGAAAAATCTTTGAATAGTAAATGTTATCTTTTACTTCACAAAGGAGAACTTTGTTAATAGTGATACCAAAACCTGAAAAGATAGTATCTATAAACTCATGAGTTTGAGGTCTTTTTTCTGCCTTTGAAAGCATATCTTCAATATGAAGACCAGAAGTTGGTGCAGTGTAGATTGCAAATTGCTTTTTATCTGCTTCTAATATAAAAGCACTATAATTGCTGCTTTGTATCACCTTTGAAAATATAGCTTTATGAATTTTTTCTTCCATTATTTTCTCCCTTAATCCAAACATCTACAGAATCTTTATTTTTGCCAATAATTATTATATCGGAAGTTTGTAAAAAAAGACCTGTTTCAATAACTCCAGAGATGGATTTAAGGAGGTTATGGGTAGATAGGGGATCTAAAATAGGGGATTTAAGGTTTATATCAAAAATATAGTTACCATTATCTGTTTTATATATTTTTTCCCCTTTAATTCGGATTAACCCATTAAATCCAATGCTTTGCAGCCTATTTATTGTGGATTTATAACCAAAGGGAATAATTTCTACTGGAAGAAGGGGTCCATTTAGAATTTTTGTAACTTTTGAATCATCTACTATCGTTATGTTTATTAAAGAGTTAATTGCTACAAATTTTTCTCTTAAAAGGGCTCCTCCACCCCCTTTGATCAAATAGTTGTCAAAGCTTACCTGATCTGCCCCATCAATTGTTAGGTCAATTTGTACAGAAAGATCTTCAGAAACTATTTCAATATTTTTATGTAAAGCTTTTCTTGATTCTTCAGAAGTTGGGATACAAGCTATTTTAAGGTGTTTAGTTTCTACAAGATCATTAAGAAGGGTAATAAAAGGCTTAACAGTTGATCCTGTTCCTATTCCTATAATGCTATTTGTCTTAATATATTTAAGAGCCTCTTTAGCAGCAGATATTTTTTTATCTTCGTTCATTAACTTTAATATGAAAGAAAATTTAATTCCCTGCAATATAAACCCAAAACTCAGGATAACATGATAGAAATTTCTTGCAAATTTTCTATCTTTATCCTATCCTTATTAATTATCCCTATTTCAGCGGATCAAGAAGAGGTGTTATATGAAAAAGAAGCTTGCAGAAGAAACAGATAAAACTATTAAAGCAAGAAATAAATTACAAAAAAGATTAGGTGCTTTAGATAAACAAGTTACAGAAAAGGCAATAGAGGAGAAAACAGATGAGATCCATAGATGGATTTCTAAACATTCTAATGACCGTGTGGTTTTAAAAAAGAAGTCTATTTCTTTGTTTGATGCAAATAAAAA
>JBIKKN010000066.1:0-5267 GCA_044360335.1 Chlamydiia bacterium
ACCTTTACATACCTAGGAAATTATTTTTCAAGGAACTTTTTTTTATTATATACATTAAGTGTATAATTATGCTATCATATCAATCAATTATGATTTTTTTATCACTTCTCTTAGGAGAAGTGGTTCGGGGGATATATTTTAGCCCTTTATATATCCCCCACTTTTTTAATCAAAGTCGATTTCCAAAAAACTCTATTCTATATACGATTTATATTCAGGTTTCCAGAAGGTTTTTTCCACCCTATTTATAATTTCCTCCTCACCTATCTCTTCTATCAATTTATTTTTTACAGCATATTTTGCTATTTCAATTGCAATTGCTTTTGAAGCCTCTTTTAAATTTTCAAATTTTGGAAAAAGAAGGGGCGGGGATACTTTGCTTAAGGTTTCCCCTGCTATAAAAAAGAACTCTACAGGGATAAAATCAATTTCAAATGCAGTGGTAAACAAGCCAATTCCTGGGAAAATATACACATTATTGCACTGACCTATATGAAAAGTTTTTCCCCCATATACAACATCTGCAAATGCAGTTCCTGTTGCAACAATTGCTCTACCATGTGTTGCATTTATTATCATTTCAGGGGTAGCTTCTGCTTTAGAATCTGGATTTGAAAGGGGAAAAACAATAGGAGTATCTGTGTTTTTCAATAATTTCTGCATTGATTCTTCTGAAAATGCATTCTTTTGTGCAGAAGTTCCAATTAAGATCGTAATGTTAAAAAATTCAATTGTTTCCTCTAAAGAAACAAACTTTCCTAAATTTGATGGTTTAATTTTTGCAAAAAATTCATGTTCTTCTAAAAGACCTTTTTGCTCTTTATAAGTTAGCCCATTTCTATCAATGATATGGATCATATCTATTGCAAGATTTTTATCTATTCCTATATGAATTAAATACTTATTTATAATATGAGCAATACCAAGACCTGCAGCCCCTCCCCCAAAAATAGCGATCTTTTCCTTTTTAAAATCAGAACCCTTCATCTGCAAAGCAGTTAAAAGACCCGCAAGCACTACCCCAGCTGTTCCTTGGATATCATCATTAAAAGAAAGAATAGAATGTTTATACCTATCTAAAACCTTTTGGGCCCGAATCCCTAGTAAGTCTTCCCATTGAAGGAGTGCATTAGGAAAAACCTTCTTTATACTTTCTACAAAAATATCCATAAAAGAAAAATATTCTTCTTCTGAAACCCTATTTTTCTTTCTTCCTAAATACCAAGGATCTTTTAAAAGCTCCTCATTATCTGTTCCAACATCTAAAAAAATAGGCAACACCTTTTCTGGATGTATCCCTCCAAATAAAGTGTAAAGGGATGTTTTTCCAATAGGGATAGTCATTCCTCCAATACCAACATCACCAAGTCCTAAAACCCTCCCACCATCTGTTGCAACTATAATCTGTACACCTTCTTTTTTAATATTTTTTAAAAGGTTCTCCATCTTTTCTTTTTTTTCATATGGGATATATAAACCTCTGCTAAAATGATATTGAAGGCTAAAATTTAAAGAGGCTTTTCCTACAACAGGGGTATATATGTAAGGTAAAGTTTCTGTTACATGAAGGGAGCAAAACTTATAAAATAACGTTTCATTTCTATTTTGTAAATCTGTAAGGAAATTGTATTTTGCTAAATCATCCTTGCAAGACTCAAAATTTTTTAACCTTCTTTCCAATTGCTCTTCCATCGTGGATACATGCGGTGGTAAAAGTCCCTCGATTTCAAGGTAGGATCTTTCTTCTTCTGAAAAGGCCGTACCCTTATTTAAAATGGAGTTTCTAAGAAGATCTACACCTTTTACTTTTACTATAGCCTTTTTATTTCCAGATACTTTCAAAATATTCTCTCTTTAATTATTAAATTGATAATGTAGAAAAGATAAATCATTTAAACTAGATGTTTCTATATATACTTTTAATGATTGTTCAAAATATAAAGGTACTCCTTCTTTGTTTAAGGTAAAAAATAGATCCAACTTTTTACTCCCATCTTTATATATACTCATCCTAGGATTAAAATACGCAAAATCTAAGATAAAGTAAATCTCATCATTTTCCGGATGTACTGCAACCGCACGAAGCTTTTTATTTGTAACAATTTTATATGCCTCATTTTCCTCCACACTCACCTTTATTACAGTAGGATTTTCAGATGCAAGCGTTATATATTTATAACCTTTATCATTTAAATACTGCCCCTTACATAAATCAACATCAATCACCCTTGCTGCAACTGGAGATTTAACTATCGTTTTTTCAAGTCCTAAAGCTGCAAGCTTTAATTTAGCTTTCTTTTCCTCTATTTTATTTAAATATATATCCTCTTCATCCGATGTCATTTTAGCATTTAGCTCATCATATTTAGCTTTAGCTTTTTCTAAGGATTTTTCTGTAATTTGTAAATTCATACCCTTTTCTTCACTTTCTAAAGCACTAATTGCTGATTTTTCAAGGAGATTTTGAAAAATCAAAACCTCTTTTTCTTGATTTTTTTTCAATATTTCTATCTCTTCTATTTCCTTTTGCACCTTTAATTTAGCAAAAGCAGAAGCACCATTTTGGAGAAATTTTAATTTAGCAACCCATTTATTTAAACTTGCCTCTTTTTCCTTTATCAAAACTTGAGTACAATTATCACAAATTTTAAATAAAGGACTAGATTCTTCTACTAAATCACCCACCTTAACAAAAACATCACTAACTTTTCCTTCTATAGGATTTGTAATATATATATATCCAGAAGATGGTACAACTACCCCTTTTGCCTCTATAAAAGATTTATAAGGAACAGAAAAAACTGATTTTACATTTGATACTTTATTACTTATCTCTTCTAAAGAACAAACTTCCCTATTTAAATCTTCTTTTTTTACAAACAAATCCTCCATTATTTCTTGTTTTGTATCTTTTGAATGTATGATAAAGGCCATAAAACAAATAAGGAGCACTTGTGAGAATATACAAATCCCTATTAACCCTTTTCTTAGCATATAAACCCTTTAGTAAAATTAAACAGTAATTTCTGAAGAGTAGTCTTTCGTTTTGTTTTTATCAAATAATATTTTTAACTAATTACTTGATCCCCATTTTCTATTTGGTCAAAGGTTTCTTTCATAGAAAATACAAAATACATCCACAAAATAAAAACACAAATTACAGAAAATGTAAGAAAAGAGGTGATGTTATCCCCGTAAACAAAACCTAATCCTAAAATAAGTAAAGATCCAAGAGCTTTAGAACTTCTATAGGCAAACACATCTATGATAGCTTTTGCTTTAAATTTTTGCTCTACATTTAAAGGTATGTATAACATCTCCTTTACAATGCCAAATATCGAATAGTCTAAAGACTTAATCATCCCAAAACTTGCACATATTAACCAAAAATTTGGAATTAAAAAAAACATCCCCACACTTATTAATAAAACCGATGGTATAAGTGCATGAGTAGATCTAAGACCTATAACCTTAAGCAAAATAAAACTTCCAAAAAACTGAAGGAAAATATTTACAAAGTTAACTACACCAAAAAATCTTCCCATAAATTGTGTTCTAAGATCTAAAACAGGAAAATTAATTTTTAATAGTACATTCCACTGATTTTCTAATATTGTAGAAGAAACTTGCATAGCTATCACAAGAAATAAGATAAATTTTAAAAGTTTAGAATTTTTAATTAAACTTACCCCATATTTCATATTTCCTGAATCTATAGCTAAAGATAAATCTTGAGAGTTTGTAACATTTGTTCGAGCTTTTAATGCATTACTATAGGAGAAATAGGTAATTAAATATAAAGGAACAGTTACAAGAAGTAGCTTTTCTGTTCCAAAAGATACAGCAAAAAAACTAGGTATTAAACTTCCGCAAACCGAACCCATACCCCCTATTCCATAAAAAATACCATAAATATATTTTGCTCTATCCCTTTTGATTGTGGAATGGATCACAGACCAAAGGTTGTGGAACATAAATATAATAAATATATCTTTCCATAGGTATAAAAAAAAAGGCAAAACATAAATCGACTTTAAAAAAAATACGCAGTAAAAATTAAAGGTAAGGGTAAATAAAAGAACTAACCCCATCATATTTCTACAACCAAATTTTTGAATAAATTTATTATAAAAAGCTACTATAAAATAATTTAATGGCAAAGATGCAAGCCATGCATAAGGAAATATTTTACTCGAATACATCCCTAAAAAACAAGAATTACTAACACTTCGGGTAATTGCAGCTTCCGCTGTAATTGTAAAACTACAAAACATCATGAACAATAGGAATAACTTTTCTAAAGACGAGTGGGCTTTATATTCCTCTTTTATATTAGCTATAAGGCTTTGAAGCATCTTTTTCCTCTTGTTCAAAAAAATCTTTATGCTCAGGAGAAACAAAAACCCAGTTTAACATATTTACAGGAATATGAACTTCAGATATTTGATCTGCCCCTTCAATCATACCATTTTTTTGCAATACAGGGAAAGAGAAGAATTTTTTAGATTTATTTATGTGATTTTGCTCAAAATAAACCCATGGAGCCTGATTTTTTGCAATTTTTTTATACTTTTCAAAAGTATTATTATCTATTGCTAAAGCTTTAAACCTTTTAGATTGGTCCATTAAACAAAGCGCTTCTTCATGAAATTTATGATCTTTATCCACATACGCTTTAAATACTTCCGATAGAACTTGAAAATCATTTGTTTTTACATATTCTTCCACGCTACTTAAAAAATCTACCCCTTCATAATATTTGATGATAAATCTTGAAAAATGAAAACTATAGGCTTTTATATTTGCATACTGATACAAACGTTTGTGCATGAAATAACGGGCTAAAAGTAAAGCGTAACAGGCTTCTAACCCATCTTCTTCTACACCTAAATAATATCTATCCTTATAAGGTAAAATACATAAGGATTGAATAAGCTGCTCATAATCAAATGATCCGTAGGCAAGACCTGTAAAATATGAATCTCTTAATAAATAATCTATCCGATCTGCTCCAAAGTAATCCCCTGTGATCATTTCTGTTAATATAGACTCAATTTCAGAAAAACGCTCTTTGTAATACTCTCTACCAATTGCAACTTTTGCAATATGATCGGGATTTAAACCTGCCTTTTCCCATACCGGCAAAAGATAATTAGAAAATATTATCTTTCGAGTCCACTCTTCATGACGCTCCCCCTTCAAAAGATCTTTTTCCGCAAGGTGAGAAAATGGAGCATGCCCTAAATCATGACATAAAGCTGCAGCTC
>JBIKKN010000067.1:0-5265 GCA_044360335.1 Chlamydiia bacterium
ATACATTTTTAAGGAAGAAAAACTCTAAAATGGTTCTTTTAGAAGGGCAAAAAATTTGGATAAAAGGTAATGCAATGCTTAGACCTTATTGGATTATGGGTGGTAAATGGAAAATTTTGGGGATTTTTTCCTTCCTTCCTGGTTTTATCCTTAACCCATTTATTTCTATTTGGGTAAAAATTCTTCGTTTAACAGATAAAAAAAATAAATAGATTATCTTAGATAAAAATAATCTAACTTGTTTGAATAGAGGCTTTTATATCATTTCGATGGATATATAAGTATTCAAGCCCTGATACTACTGTATAAATTGCAGTAACTGTAACAGTCCATAGAGAAATTGATCTAAGGAGGGATAGGGAAATTAAATTTAAAGAATATGGTATTATAAGAATAATTATAAAAATAATAGCTATAGCTTGAAGAATAGCTTTTAGTTTTCCAGAAAATCTTGCAGCAAGAGCATGACCATTTAAAGCACACAAAGTTCTAAGGGTGCTTATTATAATTTCTCTAAATACAAAAACCAAAGAAAGTAGCATAGGCAGATTTATTAGCCCTTGGGTGAAGGTTAAAAGAACCGATAGACGAACAATACTATCTGCCATCGGATCTAATATTTTTCCAAGATTTGTCACTTGATTTGTTTTTCTTGCAATGATTCCATCTAAAATATCAGATAATTCTAAAATAATTACTATCGATAATAAAATATAGGGGAGAGATACTAAAGAAATACCAACTTTTTCATAAAACAAGTATATTATTAAAAATAGTGGGCAGAGGGCAATTCTACTTAAAGTCAAGATCAAAGGGGCTTGGCGTATCATATAAAAATGAGGTTTTTAATTTACATACTAAACTTTAGCTGTTTTTAATTCAAGAAAAGCTAACATTTATTGTTTATCCCCTTGAAATTATTTAGTAAATGGTCAATAATTTTTTCCTATGTTCACATTTCAAAATATTATATTAAATCTACAAAACTTTTGGACACGTAAAGGGTGTGTTCTTCAGCAAAGTCATGATTTACAAACCGGAGCTGGAACGTTTAATCCTGAGACCTTTTTAAGGGCTCTTGGGGATTTACCTTACAATGTATGTCATGTGGAAATTTGTAAAAGACCTACCGATGGTAGATATGGGGAAAATCCAAATCGTCTTCAGCGGTTCCATCAATTTCAAGTGATGATGAAACCAACTCCTAAAGATATGCAAAAATTATTTTTAGAATCTTTAGAGGCTATCGGTTTTGATCTTAAAAAGCATGATATACGATTTGTTCATGATGATTGGGAATCACCAACTCAAGGGGCAAGTGGTGTTGGTTGGGAAGTTTGGTGTGATGGGATGGAGATTACGCAGTTTACCTATTTTCAACAAATTGGTGGAGTGCTTCTTTCTCAAATTCCTGCAGAGATTGCATATGGTGTGGAAAGAATTGCATTATTTTTACAAAATAAGAGCAATGTTTATGAGCTTGATTATAATGAAACTCTTTCTTATGCAGATGTGTTTTTGCAAGGGGAAAAAGAGTATAGCGAATATAACTTTGAACAAGCTTCCATAGAAATGTGGAAAAAAAGGTTTGATGAGAGCGAAAAAGAATGTAAAAAATTACTAGAATTAAAACTTTCGATCCCTGCATATGATATGGCAATTGAAGCCTCCCATAGTTTTAATATGTTAGATGCAAGAGGTGCTATATCAACCACTGCTAGAGTTTCAATGATTCATCGAGTAAAGGATTTATGCTGCTTATCTGCTAAAATTTATTCAGAGAGTATTGCAAAAAATGATTGTAAAGTTTTAGAGCAAGAGCAACAAAAAAAGTACATTCCACCAAAAGAATTTTTTGCAAAATCTGCTGATTTTTTATTAGAAGTTGGCTGTGAGCATTTGCCAGCTAACGCAATAGATGGGGCAATATCCTCTTTAGAAATTCTTTTTCAAGAGTTTTTATCCTCCCATAATATTGGCTTTAAAAAATTGGAGGTTTTTGCAACTGCACGAAGACTTGCTGTGCTTGTTCATTCTATGAACTCTTATACAGAGGAAAATGTAGAAGAGAAAAAGGGACCCTTAATTTCTGCTGCATTTGATGATCTGGGGAATGTAACCAAAGGGGGAGAAGGATTTTTTAAAAGCATCGGGCTAAATATCCTTTCTAAGAAAGATTTTGATCAGAATAAAAAATTATCAGTAAAAGAAGATAAAATTTTTTATTCCTTTAAAAAAGAAAAAATATTTACCGGAAAATTACTACAAGAAAATCTTAAAAATATTATTTTGCAAATTCGTTTTCCTAAAAAAATGAGATGGGGTAAAGAGGGTGTACTTTTTTCCCGCCCAATTTCTTCTTTAGTAGCCCTTTTTAAAAATCAAGTGATTGATTTTTCTATAGAGGGGGTTATTAGCTCTAATCAAATTGCTTTAAATCAGCAAATAGAAGGAAAAAGTGTTTGCATAAAAAAGCCATCTGAATATTTGTCTAAACTTAGAAATGGTAAGGTGATTGTCTCAGTAGAGGAAAGAAAGGAATTTATAAATAATCAGCTTGATAAAATTTGCCTTGAACATGGAGTAGAAATAGTTAGCAGAGAAGTTGTGCTTTCTCAAGTTTTATATTTAAGTGAATACCCTTTGCTAAAGGTGGGTACTTTTGATCCTTCTTTTTTATCCTTACCTAGTGAGTTAATTATTAAAGAGATGATCGATCATCAAAAATACTTTCCCATTATGTTAAGTGATGGACAATTAGTAAATAAATTTGTTGTAGCCCTAGATAATTTGCCATCAGAGCTTATGATTAAGAACAATCAAGGGGTTTTAAAAGCAAGGCTTTCTGATGGATTGTTTTTATATCAAAAGGATTTAAAAAGCAGTTTTGAAGAGTGGAATAACAAGTTAAAAGAGGTTGTATTACATCCAAAGCTTGGCTCTATTTATAATAAAGTGGGAAGAATTGTACTTTTATCTGAAAAAATTGCTCAAATTTTAGGGTTTGATATAGAAATTAAGGGGGCTTTATATTGTAAAGCAGATCTTGTTTCAGAAGTTGTTTATGAATTTAGTGAGCTTCAGGGTATTATGGGATCTTATTATGCAAAAAGCTTTGGGCAAAGTGAGCAGGTAGCTAAAGCCATAGAAGAAAGTTATATGCCCTTATCTGAAGGGGCAAAGCTTCCTTCAACAAAAACTGGTATCGTTGTTGCTCTTGCTGATCGAATCGATAGCTTAGTAAGTTATATCGCAATAGGGTTAATCCCATCATCTTCTAAAGATCCTTATGCATTAAGGAGAGCTGCAGTTGGAATTTTACGTATTTTAATAGAGTCAAAAATTTCATTTGATCTTAGATCAGTAATTAGTGAAGAAAAAGTTTTAGAATTTATAATTGCTCGTATGAAAGGGCTTTTAAAAGAATATGGATTTGCCGCAATTGATATAGATTTATGTGGAGTATATGATAGTTTTGATCCGTACAATATTTATAAATGTGTGGAAGCTATTGCAAACTTTAAAAATGCTCCAGATAATTTTACAAGGCTTATAGAGGTATATAAACGAGTAAAAGGATCTTGTGGGGAAGATAAAAGCTTTAAATTTTTGGAAGAAAATCTTAGGGAGGCGGGAGAAAAAAATCTTTATAAGGCTTTAAAAAATTTGGAGAAAAAATATATAACCTTACTAGAAGAAAAAAATTATAAAGATGCTTTTAGCTTATTAACAAATCTTATTGATCCTTTAGAAGTGTTTTTCGATACTGTTCGAGTGCAAGATAAAGATGAAGTTTTAAGGAAAAATAGAATGGCCTTGTTGCAAATTCCTTATAATTGGATTTCCCTTACATGGAACTTTTAGAGGTTTGTAGATATACTTTTTCGTAAAGATGGGCAGGTTTTTGCCATCCAAGATCTTTATCCATACCGTTTTGCATTAATATTTGCCATTTATTTTGATGGTTTATGTAAGTGTTAAAAGTATTGTTTAAAATACCGTCTACAGAGTTTGTTGTTAATTCGCTAAAAACAAAGCCATTTCCATCTTGGCAAGAAAAGTTTATTACAGAATCTTTTAAACCGCCCGTATTTCTCACAATAGGAACAGATCCATATCGCATGGCAATTAATTGGGTAAGACCGCAAGGTTCAAATTTTGATGGTATAAAAATTGCATCACTTGCTGCAAACATTTTATGAGAGAGCTCCTCATTAAAGCTGAAAGATAGATGAACGTTGGGGCAATTTTCTAACTCCTTTTTTACCTTTGTAAATTGTTCTTCTAAAGATTTTTCAAAAATTCCACCAAGGAGGATAAAACACCCTCCATTTTCCACCGTTTTATAAATAGCATGGAGGATAAGCTCTGGGCTTTTTTGTGATACAATCCTTGTAATACAAATAATAAGGGGACCTTTTGCATGCTCATTCATATTTAAAGATTTTAAAAGCATCTGCTTGTTTATATTTTTTTTCCTAATAATTTCATTTATATAGGTGCTATTGGATGGATATTTTTCTAAAAGATATTTATCAGTAGAAGGATTCCAAGTTTCTGTTTCAATACCGTTTAGTATTCCATGAAGTTTGTCTTTAAATTTATCCATCGTGGTATGTAAATTAAAGCCATATTCTGGGGTTAAAATTTCTTTAGCGTAGGAGGGGGATACTGTAATTAAAAGATTACTTTGCTTTGGATCAGCCATTGCTGAATTTTTTAAAAATGTTTCCCCCTTTAGCCCAATTCTTGTTAGATTTTTTGGATGGATTACCCCTTGATGTTCAATGTTATGTATATTAAAAATGATAGAGCCAATATTTTTATCTAAAACAGGGGCCAAAAATCGGATAAGGGGGGCAATAGGGGCTGTCATCCAATCATGAAGGTGAAGGACGTTGGGGTATTTTTTTTCTTTGATAAGAAATTCTATGGATGCTCTACAGAAAAATAAAAATCTTTCCACGTCATTTATAGACCCATAAATTAGACCTCTATTGAAATAATATTCATTATGGTGGGGCTCAATTAAAAAAATAGTTACACCTTCATAAACTGCTTTATAAACAGTATTGTGATATTCTTTGTTATCTTCGTAGCTCCATAAATTTTGTGTATATATTTGTAAGCTATCAAATATTTTTAAATCGATAATATCATATTTTGGTAGAATAACTTCTACTTTATGGCCATCTTTTATTTGCTGCTTGGTAAGGCCATGGATTACATCTCCAAGACCTCCCACCTTTGCAAATGGGCTAAATT
>JBIKKN010000068.1:0-5188 GCA_044360335.1 Chlamydiia bacterium
AAATAGCCTTAGAGATTTTCTTTTTGATGAGATTGTTTTAGAAAAAAAGCAAAGTGAGTTTTTAAAGCGTTTAGAAGAAATAGTTAGTGATCCTCAAAAATCTCCCCATGCTTTTATTTGGTATTTCCAAATGGTAATAAAAAATAAAGTGGAGGATTTAGTAGATCAAAAATCTTTAGAAAAGTTGTTTGAAGCATTTTTTGTCCTTATGTATTTTGTAGAAGCGGGTCTTAAGGATAAAGCCCTAACTAAAAAGATGTTCCTTATGCTTACAGAAAAAAGATTTGAAATTGTTAGAAGGATTTTTAAAGGGGCAAACATCGAAACTATCGAAGAACTTTTACTTCTTGCTACAAAATGTCAGATACTTTCTTCCCATGATATTAAAATTTTATATTCTCTTGCAGAAGTTGTTCATCCAGAAATTGCTAAAGGAAAAAAGGGTGATGTAGATCAAAAGGAAGAAGAGGTTCTTTGGACAACAGCAGAGGGTTTAAAAAAAGTTACCGATAGAATTGAAGAGATAGCTGTGAAAGAAACTATGGATAATGCTAAAGAAATTGAAATAGCAAGATCCTACGGTGATTTAAGAGAAAATAGTGAATATAAGTTTGCAATGGAAAAAAGAGCAAGGCTTCAATCTGAAATGAAAACTTTATCCAACCAGGTAAAAAGAATGAGAATTCTTACAAAAGAAGATATTGACACTTCAAAAATAAGTGTTGGAACAAAAGTAGTTTTAAAAGATGAAAAAAATCAAAGGGTAGAATATTCTATTTTAGGTCCCTTTGACGCAGATCCAGAAAAAAATATATTGTCTTTACAGTCAAAGCTTGCTCTAGAGCTAATAGGTAAAACTGTGGGGCAAAAAATAATAGCTGGGGATAATTCATGGGTGGTTGAAAAGATCACTTCTATTATATAACCAAGGCTATTATGGATCTTAATAAAGTTATAGGAGGAACCTTACTTGTTAGTGGAACAACAATTGGTGTAGGGCTTCTTGGATTACCTGCAACGTGTGCATTTATGGGATTTTATCCATCTATTGCAACTTTTATTTTAGTATGGTCTTTTATGCTTGCAGCAGGGCTTTTTTTTGTAGAGGTTGTTTGTAATATAAAAAAAAATGTAAATATTAGCTCGATGGCTGAGCAAACAATAGGTAGATGGGGAATGGGTCTTTCTTGGGTAGTGTACTTACTTTTGATGTATTCCTTAGTTGCTTTATATATTTCAGGTTGCGCCCCTATTTTTCAGGTATTTTTTACCAAAGTTTTTGGCTTTTCCATACCCACTTTTTTTGCTGAATTTTTATTGCCCCTGTTTTTTGGTTGGACAATATATTTAGGAACTTCTGGGGTAGATTTTATCAACAGATATTTAATGATAGGGCTTTTAGCTTCTTATTTTCTTTTAGTTTGCTCTCTTCCAAAATATGTAGATTATGCTAATTTTAGCCATTATGCTTTAAATCCTATTGCATATGCAATTCCTTCTATATTAACAAGTTTTGGCTATCATATTATTATTCCATCACTTGGATCTTATATGAATTATAATAAAAAGATGATGGTATATTCAGTATTTTTTGGAAGTGTTATAGCATTACTTGTAAATATTTTATGGCAATTTTTAGTACTTGGGGTAATGCCCCCCTCTTTACTTGGTAGTGTCTGGCAAAAAGGAGTTCCAATAACAGATGCACTTTCAACTATTGTAAATTCTAATGTTTTATCTTTAGGGGTATATTTATTTTCTTTTTTTGCGATACTTACCTCTTTTTTAGGGGTATCATTGAGTTTAGCAGATTTTTTGATTGATGGGCTTAAGATTAAAAAGCGGTGGGAGGGCAAGTTACTAGCAATAGTGCTAACTTTTTTCCCCCCTCTTATATTTGTTCATAGCTATCCGAGGGGATTTATTTTAGCATTAGAGTACGCAGGGGCTTTTGTAGCTATTATTTTACTTTTCATCCCTGCTGTTATGGTATGGAATTTAAAGGGCAATAAATTTTATAAAACCTTTTTAGGGAGGGGTATTTTACTTACTATAATGGGATTTTCCTTTTTAGTAATTATTATAAATATATTGATTCGTCAGGGATTTTTTAACCATATACTAAAGATGGCTTAAATTAAATGGGAAAAAAATTTAATCTTAAAAGTAAATTTCAGCCCAAAGGGGATCAAATAAGGGCTATAAAAGAGTTAGTTTTAGGGGTAGAATCTGGGGCTTCATCTCAAGTTCTTTTAGGGGTTACCGGATCTGGAAAAACTTTTACCATGGCAAATGTTATTAATCAGACAAATAGAGCGGCGTTAATTTTAGCCCATAATAAAACTTTAGCTGCTCAGCTTTATCAAGAGTTTAAAGAATTCTTTCCTGAAAATGCAGTAGAATATTTTGTCTCCTACTATGATTATTACCAACCTGAGGCCTACCTTGCTAGAAGTGATACCTATATAGAAAAGGATTTAGCTATTAATGAGGAAATTAATAGGATGAGACTTTCAGCTACCCGCTCATTGGTGGAAAGAGAAGATGTGATAATTGTCTCTTCTGTATCTTGTATTTATGGCTTAGGATCGAAAAAAAATTATGAAGCAATGGTTTTTACCTTAAAGATGGGGCAAAAAATTTTAAGGGATAAATTACTTTTTCAGCTAATTATGATGCACTTTACAAGAGCTGATATGGATTTTACAAGGGGTTCATTTCGTGTAAGGGGTGATATTATCGAGCTTTTTCCAACTTATGAAGATAAAAGCTGCTACAGGATTGAATTTTTTGGCGATGAGATTGAAAGAATAAGTATTACCGACCCATTAACAGGAAAAGTGATAAAAAGAGTAGAAGAAATTATCATTTTCCCAGGATCCCATCACACTACACCTGAAGATATTAAGGAAGAGGCGCTTATTGCAATTGATAAGGAGCTTGATCAAAGAATTGCTTATTTCAAAGAGAGGGAAAAATATGCTGAGCAAATGCGTATAAGAGCTCGTACTCGTTATGATATGGAGATGATAAAAGAAGTAGGATTTTGTAAAGGTATAGAAAATTATTCCCGACATTTTGATGGAAGAAAAGAAGGGGAGCCTCCTTGCTGTTTGATGGACTATTTTCCAAATAATTATCTTTTATTTGTAGATGAATCTCATCAAACAATTCCTCAAGTTAGAGCAATGATTCATGGCGATAGATCTAGAAAAAATGCACTTATAGAATACGGATTTCGCCTTCCATCTGCCTATGACAATAGACCCTTATCTTTTGAAGAATTCTATGAAAAAAAAAGGCAAACAATTTATGTTTCTGCAACCCCTTCAGAGTGGGAAATTAGTGAAACAAATGGAATTATTGTCTCCCAAGTTATTCGACCTACAGCCCTTTTAGATCCTTTGATAGAGGTTCGCTCTGCTACAAATCAATTAGATAATTGTATAGAAGAGATAAAAAAGGAAACAGAGCTTGGCAGACGAACTTTAGTTACATGCCTTACAAAAAAACTCTCTGAAGAAATTACCTCTTATCTAAAAGAAATTGGCGTAAAAGCTATATTTTTACATAGCGATATTAAAACATTAGAAAGGATGCATATTATCAACGATCTTAAAACAGGTAAATATGATGTGCTTGTTGGTATTAATCTTCTTAGAGAGGGCTTAGACATCCCTGAAGTTAGCCTTGTTGCAATTTTAGATGCCGATAGGGAGGGATTTTTAAGAAGTGAAACGGCTTTAATTCAAACTTGTGGAAGGGCAGCTCGAAATGTAAATGGAAGGGTAATCCTTTATGGGGATAAGATCACTAAGTCTATGGAAAATTGTATAAAAACAACAAATGAAAGAAGAGCTCTGCAAGAAAAATATAATAAAGATAATAATGCAGTGCCTAAAACTACTACCTCAAGTGTCTCATCAGGTCTTTTTAACTCTGTAGAAAAAGTCATAAAAGAAGAATCTGTAAATCCTAAGGATATAGAGAAAAAAATAAATGAGCTTAAAAAGCAAATGAAAAAGGCAGCCGATAACTATGAATTTGAACTAGCAGCAACTTTACGAGATAGTATAAAAAATTATACAAATCTTTTACTCCTTGAATAGTTTTTCTGTAAGGAAAGCAGCTAAATTAGATTTAATATTCAGATTCTTTTAAGGGACTATATTTTTTGAGATGCATTTGGCAAGCTGCATCATATCAAGGGGCTCATTATTTCCAAAAAAGGCTGCCATTTTTGCATCTGGAACTATTAAACGCTTGTTTTTTGCATCTTGAAGATTATGTTCTTTGATATAGATCCATAGTTTTTTTGTAATCTCTCCACGCGATAGCTCTTTTTCCCCGATAATATCTTTAAGAGCTTGAGAAACTTTTAGATATGGGGAAGATCGAGTGGTAAGAGCTGCCCCTTTTTTTCTTATTTTTTTCTCATAAGGGGTCTTTTCATGATTTTTGTATTTTTCTTCTACCTCTTCAATAGAATTAGCTATAACGTTACAATCTGGAAAATTTGAGCAGGAGAAAAATGCTTTTCCAAAGCGAGATTTTCTTTGCACAAGATTACCATCACAACCTTTTGCAGGGCACTTAGGGAGGTTAGAGATTTGGATTTCTCCCTTTTTTGGGATATTAATAATTGTTTTACATTTTGGATACTCTCCACAACCTAGAAAATAGCCAAATCTTGACGCTCTAACTTTCATCTCTCCGTTACATTTTGGGCATTTTTGATTCCAGTCAAAGTCATCTGCATATTCACTTTTATCAATCTGCTTTTCCTCTTCCGCCGGAGCGCTATAATTACAATCTGGGTAGCCACTACACCCATAAAAATATTTATCGTTAGCAAAAACCTTATTTAATTTATGTTTTTGACATTTAGGGCAGTCTATATCTGTAGGGAGTTTTGGGATTTTTGCTTCTTTTTTTGCTTTGGCAACATCCTCTTTAAACTTTTCCCAAAATCTACCCAGAAATTTTTTCCAGTCAGCCCCTTCTTCGGCAATTTTATCCAAAGTTTGTTCCATTTCCGCAGTAAATTGGATATTCATAATATCTTCAAAATTTTCTTCAAGCATTGTGCAGATAATTTTACCAAGTTGAGTTGGTATTAAAGTCCCTTTTTCTTTAAGAGTATATTCTCTGCTCTGGATTTTGTTCATAATAGCTGCATAAGTAGAAG
>JBIKKN010000069.1:0-5173 GCA_044360335.1 Chlamydiia bacterium
CTATCGGTATTGCAAATCCATTTTGGGAAATGTTTTATCATAAAAGAGACACAACTATTATATCTGATTTTTTAAATATTGATCTTCCTCGTGATGGTTTTGTATATATGAACATTAATACAGGAACATTTCCTCTTGAGCGCTGCCCTGTGTGGGATTTATTTCATCAATCAACATTTGTAACAACTTTAAATGGTGTTTGCTATAAGGACTATTTAACAGATTTAAAACAGCATAGATTTTGTATATCCCCATCGGGTAATGGAGTAGAGTGTCATAGAACTTGGGAGTCTATGTATATGGGGTGTATTCCCATAATTAGGCCTATGGTAAAAGTTCCCCTTTTTGAGCCTGCAGTAGGATATGATAAATTATATTATGATTTGCCAGTGATTTTGGTTTCAGATTGGAAAGATGTTACAGAAGAATTTTTAAATGAAAAATTTGAAGAATTTAAACATCGTAAATTTAATATGGATAAATTATATTTTCCTTACTGGAAAAATCTTATTAAAACGGAATCTTTGCAATATAAAAGAAAAAAAATACGCTAATTTTACACTTTAGGGTGGAGTTTTGTTAAAAGTAGGGTGATATTATCATGCCCTCCTCTTTGTTTTGCAAGGTTTGTAAGAAAATTACATGCCCCTTCTAGGGAAATTAAAGAGCTTAAAATCTTTTCTATTTCTTGGTCAGTTACAAGGTCAGAGAGTCCATCGCTACACATTAAAAATAGATCGTGGGCAATTGCCTCTGAGGTTAGAAGAGATGGGAAAACACTTACTCCTGTTCCAATTGCTTGAGTTAAGGAGCGCTTTTTTAGTGCAGCTCTACTTTGATAGGGAACAGCTTTATTTTGATAGGTAAGATGATCTGTTGTAATACGAGTGAGTTTGCCATTTCTTAATCTATAAATGCGGCTATCTCCAACATGTGACGATATCATATGATCACGAAAAAAAAGCAAAGAGCAAAGAGTTGTTCCCATTCCAGAAAGGTCTGGACTTTGATGACTTAAGTGGTGTACCCAAAGGTTTGTTTTGTGCATTAAGGAGACAACTTTATCACCTAAAACTTCAATATCTTTAGAGGTTAAATTTTGTAAGGATAAACTTTCTACAAGATGACACATATATTCACATGCCTTTTGGGCTGCAACTTCACCAGCATTATGCCCTCCCATACCATCGGCTAAAATATAAAAGTGATGCTTTTTTAAAATTTTTACCACATCTTCATTGTTATTTCTAACAAGTCCAATATCTGATGTTGCAAAGCTTTCAATTTCGAAAATAGAGTGCAAAAAAATACCTATTAATTACATAGTGTAAATAATTATTTTATATCACTAATTAAATTGAATGTCACCATTAAATTTATTCTACAAAGAAGATGATTTTTAGGGCGCTTATGGAGTTGAAGATCAAGTGAAGAGTGATTGATGAGATGAGCGATCTAGTTTTTTCATAACAAAAACCTAGGTATATACTTAAAACAAATAAACTGATTAAGATAGGGATATTTTGCAACCCTTGAGAAGTAGAAAAATGGAAAAGGCTAAATAGTATGGAAGTTAAAACAATTGCATAGGTGGATCCGAATTTTTTTCTAAGAAAAGATTGGGCGCACCCTCTAAAGATAAACTCTTCGATAATAGGTGCTGCAAAAATAATGGTAAAAAGGGCAAAGCTGAGGGTGGGAATAGTTTTTTTAGCTTCCATTAGGAATCTAACAGCTTCTTGGAGGGTATCATTTCTCCCATCAAGGTAAACAGTTACCCCTTCAATAAGCATTAAAAGTGAATATAAGGGGAAAAATGAGAGAAATAGGGTTTTTAAACCAATAACAGCATCTTTAAAAATAGAAGTTGGAGAGGGGAAAGTTTTATCTTTTATTAAGCTTAAGGGGATAAAATCCTTTTTAAATAAGGAGTAGATAAAAATTAAGGCGATATTGCAAAAAAAGGAGATCACAGGAATAAGGGTCATTGTTAGCATTTTTGAAGCATTATGAATAGGTAAATATCTAATAACCAAGCTTCCTATTATACCAAAACTAAGCACGAATAATACTATATTTATAAATACATCTATTCCTTTACAATAAGCTCCAATAAATCGTTTTTTAGGAAGTAGGCTAAAGCCTTTAACTCGACTAATATAAAAGGTAATAAAAAAGCCTAAGAGGAAGAAAAAGGATAAATAAAAATATTCTACAAAGTTTTGGGAAGTCTCTTGATTAATCATAAATATTAGATTGTGCTAGCAAAATATAATCTTCTATTTCCTTAGTTACCTTTGAAAGGATATTTTTATGAGCCACTCCTAAAGGAGATAAGTTAAAGGTGTTTTTTGCAATTGGGGAGCTATTTTCTTTATAACTACCAAAGTTAAAAGGGATAGAGTACTTTTCTGTGATAATTTCTTGAAGAATGATTTTTGGGTTTTTTTTACGAATATCTAAAGCACAGACCCTTAAAGATAAATTAAGGGTTTTTATATGGGAAAAGGGGTTGTAGGTTTTATCTTTTTTTGTTTCTATGCTATGTTTTAAAATTTCAGTAAAAATAACAAATTCTGAAGAGCTATTCATTTCAAGAAGCCAGCGCATATCTTCTGAATAAGGGGAAAGGTTTAACTGCTTTAGTTGCTTTTTTCCAATCATATGAAAATCATCAGTAAGATAAAATTTAGATCTGGATAATAAATTTTCCATTAAAAGCTCGGTAAATTCAGCACTTATGTCCCAAGAAAGGTCATGGGAGCTTGTATCTATTACTTTAATTAGAGCAACTTTAGGTTTAGCAAGACCATCTGTATGGTATCTAAGTTGGTTTTCAAGACAAGTGTTCTTGTTACATCCTATTAAGAATAAGAAAGTAAGATATTTAATGATTTTCATAAAAAAAATTTGTTGTAAATTTAATAATAGTAAAAGGGGAGGATCGAGTCAAGATAATAAAATAATGCATTTTTTTCTTGTTATTTAATACGAATTAAGTGGAATTAAGTTAGGTATTCTATTAAAGTTTTTCAAACCTAAAATTTTAGCAGAATTAAACAATTAGTTTTTAAAAAAATAGAAAAAAATGATCATAGATGTTATAATATGCCAAATGTTCATTGATTATGGTGAATAAGCAACATAAGTAAAGAAAAAATCTCGCAAGGAGGATGAATGTCATTAGATAATGCCGAACAAAATTTGTTAGAGTTTGGTAAAGAGTTAAATTTAGAAGGGTTAAGTTTTGATGAAAATCAAACCTGTATCCTTGGTATTGATAATACTTTTTCCTTACATTTAACGTATGAACCTAACTCGAATCGATTATATTTGTATTCACCAATATTAGACGGACTTCCAGGTGATGTTAAGTCAAAATTATTATTGTATGAAACACTTTTAGAAGGATCTATGCTTGGTGGTTTAATGGCAGGAGGAGGAGTTGGGGTTGCTACAAAAGAAGAATTAATTTTAATGCACGCAGTTATTGAGATGGCTCATGCAGCTCCTGATGCGTTGAAAAAATTCGCTCCTGCTTTTGTGGAAACTGTAGAATCTTGGAGAACTATAGCTAAAAAGATTTTTGAAGGAACATATGATAAAGAAAGAGATGGCCCAAAACTTCCAACAGCAGGTGGTAGACCTGGGGGTATGGGGCCAGGAGGGATGATGGGACCTTCAGGGTCAAATCCTTCTCAAAGACCTCCAGCAGGAAAAGGACCAAACAATTCTGGTGGTGCTAAACCTGGAGATTCTTATATAAAAATTTAATTTATATGTAAGAAAAGTATAATAAAAAAAGGACACCAAAAAAGGTGTCCTTTTTTTATAATGGATATTTTAATAACTAAGCTTACAAATATAGAAATATTTAGCCTGCCGAAATCTTGTTATTTTTGCGTAAGGTTAGTTAATAATTCTAAACCATTTTTAACCTTAGCTAAAGCGCTGTTAATTGTATTTATATAATACATAGTCTCTTCATGGTTTTTAGCTATTAGATTTTCTATATGTTTAATACTTGTCATCACTGTAGAGTGATCTTTTTTGAAAATAAAACCTATTTTCATAAAAGGCATTCTAAGTTCATGCCGAAGAAAAAACATAGCAAATTGACGGGGGAGAACACATTCTCTAGTTTGAGCTTTACTTTGCATATCAATAATTCGTATTCCGAAAATTTTAGCTATCTCTTCTAGTATTTTATCTGCATTTAAACCATCTAAAATACGCTGATGGATTATTTTTTCTAATATTGGTTTAGCACCAGTTAGGGAAATTGTTTCGGCAATAGATGATTTAGATAAATATTCTATTGCTAAAGCTAATAGATCGCACGAAGGAAAATTTTCAAGTAAATATTCTTTGGTAGATTGATCAATAGTAAGACTTAACTGTTTTAAACGCTTTTCTAAAAATTTACTATTAATATTTTTATCTTTTGTAATCTCCAAATTTAGTAAAATACCCCATTCAAATCTACTTACTAAACGCTCTTCAATACCTTCTAGTTTCCTAGGGCTAAATACAGAGCTTAAAACAACCACACGACCTGAAGTTTGAAGTGTATTAAAGGTATGAAAAAATTCCTCTTGAGTAGCATTTTTTCTACTTAAAACCTCAATATCATCAACTATTAAAGCATCAATATTTCTATAGGTTTTTCTAAAAACATCCATTTTACCAAATCTTATAGCATGAACCACATGATCTGTAAAAGTATCAGCATTCACATAAAAAACTTCCTTACCATGTTTTTCTAGTAAAGTTTTTATAGCCATCAATAAGTGTGTTTTTCCAGAGCCTTTTGGCCCATGAATATAAACAGGGTTAGGTGGATCGTTAGGAAGTGGTGCTAAAGAATTTTTTTCTATATCAAATCCAAAAATTTTACCAAGAGCTTTATGGGTAAATGAGGTTTGCTCTGTAGGAAAATAATCTAGTAAAGTTGCCGAAGGGGAAACTGGATCTGAGCAAAAGTTTATTGTTTTTTCTTTTAATGGAATTTTTGGCTTGTTTTTTCTCTCTTCAGCTTCAATGTGAATACGTATAAACTTTCCATTACTATCTAAAAAATGCTCTTTAGCAAGAGGTAAAATATACTCTTCTACCCATTGAGATTGAAAAAAATCATTAGATTTTAAGAAGATATTGCAAGCATCAAATCTAA
>JBIKKN010000071.1:0-4979 GCA_044360335.1 Chlamydiia bacterium
CCCCATAGGGTTTGGTCTATCCAAAACGGCAACCTCTATGCCTAATTTTGCAGCCTCTTCTAAACAGTAAAATAAAGTGGATGTAAAAGTATAAGATCTTACCCCGATATCTTGTATATCATAAATAAGAAGATCAATATTTTTAAGCATTTGCTCAGTTGGCCGTCTAAAGGTTCCATGTAGGCTGAAAACTGTTATATTTTTATAACTTTCATTTTTAATTTGCTCGCCGGCATGAAAATTCCCAAAAAAACCATGCTCTGGTGCAAATATTGCTTTAATTTTTAATGAAGGCTCTTTTAAGAGCCTATCAATTGTTAATATTCCATTTTTAGAAATGGCAGTGTGATTAGTAATTACCCCAATATTTTTACCAGCATATTTTTTTATGTTTTCTGGGGTTAAAAAAGCGTCAATACCTAAAGAAATTTCTGAGCAAAACAAATAAAAAGGCAAAAGAAATAGAAAAACCTTGTGCGCATGTATCATATATCGTACCATTTTTGATAGGAAAATTTGATTATGAATAAAAAGGTAGAATTAAACAAGGGGCAATTAGAAGCTTTAAATCATGTAGAAGGTCCTTTGCTTGTTTTAGCAGGAGCCGGAAGTGGGAAAACGCAAGTTGTTATCAGTAGAATTGCTCATTTAATTCATTTAGGGATTCCCCCTTCTGATATTTTGGCTGTAACTTTTACAAATAAAGCTGCAAATGAATTAAAGCAAAGGATAGAAAAGTTAAATTTACTTTCACCATTAACAGTAACATTCCACGCTTTGGGTTTACGTATTTTAAGGGAAAGTATCCATCATTTTGGCTATAGAAATGATTTTTCTGTGATGGATGCATCAGATACAGAGTCTTTATTAAAGCAGATAATTTTTACAATTACCAATCAAAATGATAAAGGGGTAGTTAAGAGGATGGCAACTTTAATAAGTTTTGCAAAATCAAAGCTCTTTTTACCAGATAGTGGAAGCTTAAGTGAATTACATTTTGAATCAAACGCAGAAAAAGCCCTATTTTTGGAGGTTTATAAAACTTACAACCAAAGATTAAAAATAGCAAACGCAGTAGATTTTGATGATTTGATCCTTTTAACGGTTTATATTTTACAAGATTCAGAGTTAAGGCAAAAGTATGCAAATCGTTGGAAATTTATTTTAGTGGATGAGTATCAAGATACAAACCATGCACAATATTTAATATGTAAAGCTCTTTGCTCTATACATAAAAATTTATTTGTAGTTGGGGATCCGGATCAGTCAATTTATTCTTGGAGGGGAGCAAAAATTAGAAATATTTTAAATTTTGAAAATGACTTTCCAGGTACAAAAGTTGTGCTTTTAGAGCAAAATTATAGAAGTACAGGGCATATACTTTCTGCAGCAAACCGTGTGATAGAAAAAAATGATCGATTGTATGAAAAAAAATTATTTTCAGAAAATGGGGATGGGGAAAAAGTTGGTGTTCATCAATTTGCAAATGGTTTTGAAGAAGTAAAGTTTGTAATTTCTCAAATAAAAAATTATAAAAAGCAAAATATCGATTATTCTGAGATGGTTATTTTTTACCGTACAAACTCACAATCTAGGATGTTTGAAGATGGATGTATTGAATATGGGGTCCCTTACAAGATTATTGGGGGAATCTCTTTTTACCAAAGAAAAGAGATCAAAGATATATTAGCCTATTTAAGATTTTTATCCTCCCCTTCAGATCCTATTAGCTTTTCAAGGATAATAAACCTTCCTAAAAGGGGAATAGGGCAAAAAACTATAGAAAATATAGTAGAGGAAAGTATCAAAACAAATAGCTCGATAGTGAACTGTATGAAAGCTTTACTTTTAGGGGAAGGTTCCTTTAAGTTAACAAAAAAGGCAAAGGAAGGGATATTTTCTTTTTTAAATTTATATGACTTTTTCAAAAGCCTTTTAGATCAAGGAATTTCACTTGCAGATTTAATTACTGAGGTTTTTTCAAAATCAGGTTATGGAGATTTTCTTAAGGAAGAAAAAGATACTTTTCACGATAGACTTGAAAATATCGATGAGCTAATTTCAAAGGCAGATTCTTACGATAAGGGGAAAGATAGCTCTTTAATAAAGTTTTTAGAAGATGTATGTTTAGATGTAGATAATATAAAAGAGCAGGAGAGCCTTTCAAAAGTATCTTTGATGACAATACATAATGCCAAAGGTTTAGAATTTGATGTTTGTTTTCTTGTGGGGCTTGAAGAAGATGTTTTCCCCCATATTAGATGTAGGGACTCTATAGAAGGTTTAGAGGAAGAGAGGAGACTGTTTTATGTAGGGATAACAAGGGCTAAACGTATTTTACATATTAGTGCAGCATTTCGAAGATTTTTATGGGGGAGCGAAAAAATAATGAGACCTTCAAGATTTTTATCTGAACTTCCAAAGGAGCATATTTTAGGGCAAAGTGAGCTATCCTTAAAAGAGCTTACCAAAGACTTATCTGTAGGAAAGCAAGTTTACCATAAAACTTTTGGTAAAGGTACGATTAACAAAGTTTACGAAACATCCTATGGAGAGACTCTTGACATTTTATTTGAAAGGGATAATGAAAAAAGAACACTTGTTGCAAAATATGCAAAACTATCAGCTTTAGAATAAAATTCTTTACTTTCTTAATTTTCTTATTTATTAAGAAAATATGAATATAAATCAAAGAAACAATATAAATTTAGAGCAAACCCTTTTAAAAGGCTATGATTTAGAGATGGTACAAAATTTAAGCCTATTAGAAGGCTTAAGTTTTGCCCAGTATGTGGAGCAATATTGCAGCGAAAATCCCTCTCTTAAAATAAAAGGGGGGCTAAAATCTATGGATTTTGATTTTTCTAATATAATAAAAGAAGAAACTCTCTATAGCCACTTAGCTTTTCAAATTGAAACAAGTTTTGAAGAGGGGGAAAAGCAAGAAGCTTTAGAAATTGCTGCAAGTTTGGATAAAAATGGCTTTTATTCAGGAAAAGAAAGTTTGGTATTAAAAAAGGTACAAACTTTAGATCCATCTGGTATTGCTGCAAAAAATGTGAGGGAGACACTTTTATTGCAACTAGAAAATCAAGGGATGAAAGGATCTTTTGCCTATAGGATAATAGAAAGCTTTTATAAGCTATTTCTTTTTGGCGATCTTTTAAAACTTGCTAAGGGGTTAAAAACTTCAAAAGCAGAGATAAAAAACAGCATCGATACTATTAAAAAGTTAAATCCATACCCTGGAAGATCTTTTGCTTTAGTAAACTACCATATTATTAAAGCAGAGATGCTTTTAGAGTATAATGATAAATGGAGTTTAACTTTTGTAAAGGATTTTTATCCCACTATTGAGCTTATTAAAAAGGGGAATCAAAAGCAAATTATGGATGCTAAGCGATTTATTTATCAACTAAACCAAAGGAAGAAACGTCTTGAGTGGATTGTTAGTAAAATTGTAAAAGTACAAGGGGATTATCTTTTAGGAAAAGGAGAATTAAAACCTTTATATAGAGAAGAGGTGGAAAAAAATTTAAATATTTCAAAAAGTACACTTTCTCGTCTATTATCTGAAAAATACATAAATACCCCTATTGGGGTGCTCCCTTTATCTCATTTTTTTTCAAGAAAAGGGATAGATAGCTCAAAAGATATATCTATTGAGAAGGCTAAAAAAATACTTTGTGAAATTATTGAAAATGAAAATAAAAAAGCCCCACATGCCGATGCTGCCCTTTGTAAATTATTATTAACTAGGGGAATTAATTGTTCTAGAAGGAGTGTTGCAAAATATAGAAAAGCTCTTTGTATTGCAGGGGCGTATCATAGAACATTAAAATAGAATATGTTTTTTAATAGCTGCCATCTATAGAGGGAAAAATCTATTTTATCGATTTGTCCTTTGCTTAAAAAATCAATTTCCTCATCTGTCATACTATGTAAAATGTTTTCATAAAAACAGGTGTGATTTTTCAGATGCTTTATGCACCTATTTATTGCTTTTTGCCGTAAAAAAAGTCTAGTACTTAAAAAAATTAACACTAAAAATAGGGGTATAAAAGATATAAAAAGGGAAAAAATTCCTAAGAAGAATAAAATTACATCTGTATTAGAATTAAAAATAGGGCTTATCATTTTTCTTATAAAGCAATTACTCGTGCGATATGCTAAAATTTCTTCGTACTTAGATTTTTCAAATTGACATCTTCTTGCATGGATAAGCTCATGATCAAATATTTCCTTTTCTGTTACAAATAGTTTAGAAAATTTAGAAGGAGTTGATATAATAGGGAGATTTACCCCTTTTTCTACTTGGTAAATACAGGTAGATGAGCCATGGAAAAAAAGGTTTTTAGATCCAATTTCTAGTAGGCCACAACCATAAAATGGCATAAGTTTTTTTTTAAAAAAAGGTGGGGGGCTTTTTATTAATTTTTCTATTCTTTGGATTCTATAGAAAAAACTCTCTTTAGTTTCTTTAGGCCCCGGAAGAAACCCTTTATTATAAATATCTGAAAGATTATCCATTTAAGTAATATAATTACCAAGCGTAGATAATTTCAAGCTTATACTTTTGAAAGTCAAACTTTCTAGATAAATCCATTAAAGGTCTGGAAAAAGAAATATTTTGAGAAACAGTGATAGCATCATCAATTGCATATAAAAAGTTCAATCTAAAACCCCAATAATTATTTGAAGCTACTACATTTTCGCTAACTGTTACCCCACCTGAGCCATCAATAGATAAGGTGTAGAGGCCAATTCCATCAGGGTTATATATTCCAACACCAGAAAAATCTCTAGCAGGAATTGCTTGGGGTTGAACAAATTGAAAGTTTAAATCCATCGACCAGTCATTTTTTTTTCTTATTTCCCCCATGGTAACTCCAAAATAGCCAGCAAGGTTATCCTTTCTATTATTCAAAAGTTCAAATTTTTGTGCCGCTGTATTGATAAGGAATGCACCATAAACAATA
>JBIKKN010000072.1:0-4963 GCA_044360335.1 Chlamydiia bacterium
TGTCCAGCCCCATCCATTTGCTTGGATCCGGCAACAACCAAAACTTGTCCTGCTCTATATTTATGCATAGTTTTAGATCGTTTTGGAAGACTATGATATAAAATCAAAGGGTTTACTAAATAATTTTCTGTAGAAAGGGGAGATAAATCTATCCCTAAATCTATAAACTTTAAACTTCCAGCATGATCTATCCCCTGCTGAAATATATTTCCAATTTTTAATACACCTAAACAAGCGGTAATATCTGCAAAAATAGCCTTCCCTTTTAAAGTTCCGCTATCCCCATCCACCCCACTTGCTATATCTATAGAAAACACAAAGCTTTTTGAGCTATTGCATGCATCTATTACTTGCTCCATAAGGGGTAAAACTTGCCCTTTAAATCCAGTTCCTAAAAGAGCATCAATCACCAATGTATCTTTAGCAAAAGGTATAGTTTTTGCATTTTCTATATATACTATTTCCCCTTTATTGCTTTTATAAATGGAGGCTTTCTTTTTACAAAGGTCACTGTCTTGATTATAAACTTGATAAACTTTAGTTTTATAGCCATCTTTTAAAAGTAAAGAGCCAATAGCGTAGCCATCTGCTCCATTATTCCCCTTGCCTGAAAGGATGATAATTTCTTTAAAACCTTTTAATGGAAAAACTTCCTGCTTAAGATACTGATACATATTAAAAGCTGCCCTATCCATTAAAGTTTCTCCAAAACCTACAGATTGATCTATCAAAAGTTTTTCATAACCTCTAATTTCACTAGCTAATACGATTTTTTGCCCTTCAATGGGGAAGCTACTATTTAATGGTTTCAAAAGTGCCCCTTTTTTTTTATATCTACACAAAAAACTCTTTTTTGCAATGTAGAATACTCATTAAAGCATCCATAGGTAAAAGGTCTTGATTTAAAACCTTATAAACACTTTCTGTAATAGGAAGACTTACTACTGACCCTTTCATAAGATCGTAAGCAGCTTTTACAGTATATTCCCCCTCAACTACCATACCAATTTCCTTTTTTGCAGCAAAGCTGCTCATTCCTGAACCTAAAAGTTGGCCAAAGCGATAATTACGAGAAAGAGGAGTTACCCCTGTTACAATCAAATCGCCAATTCCTGCTAAAGAGTCCATTGTTTCACAAAGACAACCTTTTAATGCTGCCATCTTTTTAAGTTCCTCCAGCCCTTTTGTTAAAAGCAAAGCTTTTGTATTAAACCCAAATCCAAGTCCTGTAGCCATCCCAGCTGCTATTGCAATAATGTTTTTCATAGCCCCACCTAAAGCAACACCATGGATATCGTAAGATCCCTCCACTATAAAGGTATTTGTATGCAAAAGCTCTTCAATAAGAATTTGCACCCTTTGGTGCTTTGAAGCCCCTATCACACAAGTTGGATGATTGAGTAAAACTTCATCAGCAAGGGTAGGCCCGCTAATACAACCTATATCTGCATCTTTACCTAATATTTCTTCTGCAACTTCTGATAAAATTTTCCCGCTATTTATTTCTATCCCTTTTGAAGACAATATAAATGGCACATCTAATTTTTTATCCTTACATAAAAGATTTAATACAGATCGAACACCTTTAGAAGTAACAGACTCTATGATCACTTCTGTAGATAGCACATCGGTTATTTCCCTTGTAACTTTTAAGTTGTTATTAAAAATTGCTTTTGAAAATTTTGGATGCCTTTTATTTTTTTCTAAACTTAGTAAAACCTCTTCTTCTAAAGACCAGAGTAAAACCTCATGGTTATTTTCTATTAGCAATTTTACCAATGCCATCGCCCAAGAACCACTTCCTAAAAATCCAACTCTCATTTATTATCCCCCTTAAATACCCATCATCTTATTATAATTAAACAAATCCTTTTTTTCTTTTATTGGGAAAAAGCAATCTTTACGGCTTTTTTCTATTACATCAAAACTTTCTGCATAGATAAACCCATCTATTAAAAGGCGCTCATAAAAAGTTTCTTCCTTTTTCTCTACCCTATAAAAAGGTAATTTTGTTTTAGAAACCTTTTCAAAAAATTTAGGTGTTGCTGCAAAACTACCACTATAGCCAAGTCCCTCGATACCTTCTTTGCCTAAAGTAAAATACTCTCTTACTGCAAGTGATCCCTTTTTTGTACAAAGAACCCCTAATTTCTCCTCTTTCCTATCCCTTTCTATCCCGATTACAGAAAGCTCTTTTTTAGTAAAAATTAAATCCTTATCCAAAGGGTTTGCCAAGGGATTATCCACTGCTACTACAGATATTATATCTAAATCCTTCCACTGATCCCAATACTTTGAATATACCACTGCATCAAATAATGCTCCATTTCCCTCAGGACTTACCCCATCAAAAGATTCTGTTGGGTAAACTTTTTTACAAAAAAGATCTATATCTTTACCCAAACAATAGTTTTTTGTTTCCAAGTACGTAACAGGAGAAGTAAGTATACCAATTTTTTTAGCTGAGGATGCCTTTTCAAGTAAAATATCGTACAAACATTTTTCCCCTAATTGTAATAACCCTTTAGCCTTTATAAGACCAAGACGTCTGCCCATCCCTCCGGCTAAAATAATAACTCCAATTTTTTTTTCTTCAAGATTATCCTCTTTTAATCGCTTTTCCCCATGCGTTATAGGAAAATACCCAGCAAATGAGCGCATCGAAGATCTATCCTTGAGCGGCTTTAATATTGCTTCTTTGATTTTATTAAAAAAATCCTCTGGCAAAAGCTGCTTTTTTTTCTCTAGAGAAAAAACATCTACAACAGGAACTTCCACTGCTTCTGCAATAGCCAAAAGGGCTGGATCATCAGAAATAAACACTTCTAAATTATGAATTTTATCAATAAGATCCACTAGCTCTAAATTTCCACAAAAATTTTTAATAGATTCATTTTTTTCCCCTATTAGCTCTTCTACTTTACTATGGTCTTCTTTTTTCCCAAAAATCGAAATTTTTACATAGGGAAGTTCTTCTAATATCAGATGAATAAGAGTACAAATCCAATTGCTTTTTTCCTCTTTTTTTTGAAAATCACAACAAATTCCAATATGTAAATAAGAGCTTTTAGTAGTTGATGCATAAATTGCAGGCTTAGATAAAGATAGATCTATCTTTAAAGGTTTAAGTAAACTTAAAAAATATTTAACTTTTTGCTCTGGATTTAAAAATAGGGAGAAAAAATCCTTAAACCCACCAATTCTTTTTTTTATATTTGCTCGAAAAAAACTATAGGCAACACAAGGAGAAAAAAAACAATTTATTCCTATATCAAAAGCATTTTCTTTTAAAAAAGAAGTTAGGGTTTCCCCTGTTTCTAAAACAGGGATAAAATTATATTTTTTTTCTATAATAATTAAATGATCAACAGGGAAATTTCTAAATAAAGGCTCCATTTCTTTTAAAATTAATATAGAAATTTCTGCATCCACAAAAGCATTTTTTATACAAGTTATTAAAGGCAAAGCATTTACTGCATCTACAAGTTTCCAGGGAAATCCTATCAAAATCTTTTGCATATTTTGCTCACTCATACCAGTATTAGTATGGAATACTCCCTCTTTTTAATACATCAAAAAATTACCTATTTAGTATATACTCCTTAAAAATATGATTATACTAGGAATTGATCCAGGAACAGCAACTACTGGGTGGGGGGTTATTCAAACAACTAAAGGGGGCTACCTTCTTTTAGACTTTGGTACAATAAAAACCAAAGGGGATCTTCTATCTAAAAAATATCTACAAATTTTTGAGCAAATAGAAGAGGTTTTAGACAAATTTAAGCCAAACAGCCTTTCCATTGAATCTCAGTTTGTGGCAAAAAACCCCTCTAGTGCTATGAAAATTAGCATGGCAAAATCAGTAATTATTTTAGCTGCTGCAAAAAGGGATATCCCTGTATATGAATATACCCCCCTAAAAGCAAAACAAGCTGTTAGTGGCTATGGAGGATCCTCCAAAGAGCAGGTAGAAAAAATGATTCGCCTTCTTTTAAATCCTCAAAAAAAAATTCCGCCCGACGCATCTGATGCACTTTCTTTAGCAATTTGTCATGCTCATTTTAAAAAATGCCTTTAAATAATTTAATATAAACCTCCTAAAAGAAAATCCCCAACCTTTATTAATATAAAGAAAAAAAAGGAGATTTTTTATGAAAAAGAAAAGCAATGACAATCCAACAGTACCTGTGGAAATACAATTTCAAATTAATGAGGGGACAACTTATTATTATTTTAATAATCAACAGCTTGCAGCCCAAGTTCAACCTAAAACTGGAGCTATAACTGCCCCAGATATTAGTGTAATAAACAACTTACAAACTGAATATAAAAACTATACCTATCAAGATTATACAAGCGCTCAAAAAACTTTTGCTTCTCATCTTACGAAAAGTGGACTAGGGGATAACGAAACATTCAGCATAACTTTTAATGCCCCTGTAAAACTTGAAACAGTTACTATTTGGTGGAAAATGGATATAGAAGAAAATGACCCCTATTTCCAATGGTGTTATCACAGCCCTGATAGTTACAGAATTGGGCTATATAGATATATCGGTGAAGATAAAAATGCTAGCTGGACTACTTTAGGCTGTATTAGTTATACAACAGGTATAGCATGGGCTTTACCTCCTAGTAATGGGCTTTTAAGCAATTATTCAGCAACTGCAAATCTTATGTTTACACCAGATCAAACCAACAAAGCAATGCCAGTTTTTAAAAACAATTCAGGATTTGCTCTTGGGGGATCAGGTTCTAAATTTTCTGTAGAGATGACCCGTTATAGTTTCATTTAAAAATTGACATTACCAAAAATAAGAACTTTTTAAATAGGTGGAAAAAATAAGGCTTAGATCGTAGACTAACCTATTATGTATGCGTATTTAAAAGGTCTTTTAGTAACAGTTAAGCCAGATCATGTGGTAGTTGATATTGGAGGGTGTGGATATTATGTTCACAC
>JBIKKN010000073.1:0-4884 GCA_044360335.1 Chlamydiia bacterium
CGATTCCTCCTCAAGGAGAGCAGCCCCTTCCTCAAGGAGTCTTTCTTACTAAAGAGGCAGTCATCGAAGCTATTGATAAAAATGTGTTCGATTTTAATCAATTAAGTGATGAGCAAAAAGTAGATGCAGATATTGCAATTGCTGCTATTAGATTAGAGAGTTTTAATCTCCGATATTTTAAAAACCCTCTTGTTAGCGATAGAAGGTTTTTGCTTAATGCTTTAGAAATAAATATCGGGGTGCTAGAATCGTTAAAGCATACTGAAGGCGCTTATTTACTAAAAGATTTAGGTTTCATATTAGAAGCTTGTAAAATTGACGACTTGGCATACCGCTTTGCTCATAGAAATTTATGGACACAAGAGAATTATAACAGAGCTATTGAAATAGCACCTGGGATAGCACAAGATCTACTATTGCGTAGGAGGAGTTACTAGTCTGTTTAGCATAAATAAGAAACCTAGAAAACCTCTACAAATGAACCCCTGAGAGTTTTTGTTTCTTTTAAATTTTTAATCTATTGTAGTCTGTGACCTTTTCAATTCAGAGGTTATTTCTCTGTTAGTCCTACCCTGATTAACCAGAGGGTGAATCTTTTCTACTTCTTCTAACGTTAAGCTTGTGTATTTCATGCTGATATTATTCGATAATTTTATTTATGGAGCATTAGATTTATTGAACCTAGTTAATTTGGTTGTTTAAGGAAAAACCTGATCTATTATTCCGCCGCCTAAGCATAGCTCTTTATCATAAAAAACAACCGATTGAGCAGGGGTTACTGCCCTTTGTGGGCTGTCAAATTCAATTTTTAATTTTTCTCCTTCTTTTGAAAGGGTGCAAGGGACATCTTCTGATCGGTACCTTATTTTAACAGTGCACCTTAAAGGGGAAAAATTTTGCTCATCCACCCAACTAACATCAGAGATAAGGGCCCCTTTTTTAAATAATTCCTGATTATTTTCCCCTTGAGCAACGTAAACAGTGTGGGTGTTTATATCTTTGTCTGTAACGTACCAGGGGTCTCCGGCGCCTCCAATACAAAGCCCTTTCCTTTGGCCGATGGTATAAAACCATGCTCCAGAATGCTCTCCTATTATTTTTCCGCAACTTGTTTGAAAAGTTCCTTTTACTTTAGGCATATAATCAGAAATAAACGATCCAAAATTCTTTTTTCCGATAAAGCAGATTCCTGTGGAATCTTTTTTATTAAAAACAGGCAGATCTGCAAGTTTGGCTATCTCTCGTATTTGAGGTTTTGTATATTCTCCTATTGGGAATAAAGTTTTTTTTAATATATCTTTTTTTAAAGTGTATAAAAAATAACTTTGATCTTTATTGGAATCTATTCCTCTAAGTAATCTAAAATTATTGTCGATTTTTGCGTAATGACCTGTTGCTAAGTGGGTAGCTCCTAAAGAGAGGGCTTTATTCATGAATAAAGAAAATTTTATCTCCCTGTTACAAAGAATGTCGGGGTTGGGTGTAGTTCCTTTTTTTAAACCTTCGAGTAAGTCAGTAAAAACTTTTTCAAAATATTGTTTTGAAAAATTAAAGCTATAAAGGGGAATTCCAATTTTTTGGCTAACTGCTAAGGCATCTTGGTAGTCGGCTTCTGCAGGGCAATTTTCCCCTTCCTCCTCCCAATTTTTCATAAAAAAAGCAATAACTTTATGCCCTTGCTTTTTTAATAAATAGGCGCAAACAGCAGAGTCGACCCCACCTGACAATCCAACAGCTATAGTTTTTTTTTCTTCCATCGTATTAACCTGCAACTAGGATATAGCAAAGTTTAATTGCCGGCAAGTTTTTGAAATTATTGCAGAAAAAGCTTTTAAGTGTTAAAATATACCCATGAAAAGATTTTTTAAAGCAATAAGTATACTTTTAATTTTATTTTTTTCTTTTGTTATTTGTTATTTTTATACCCAGCAAGAAAGATTGATTTTAGCTCCGGAACGATTGGATAAATCTTATATATATGAATTTGACACTCCTTTTGAAGAGGTAAATATAAGTGTGGAAAATGGGGAAACTATCAATTGTATACATTTTTTTCATGAAAAGCCAAAGGGTGTTATTCTTTTTCTTCATGGAAAAGGGAAGAATTTATCCTATTGGGGTGGTAGGGCAAAGAGGCTTGTAAAGTATGGTTATGATGTTTTAGTATTTGATTACAGAGGTTTTGGTAAAAGTACCGACAATCTTAGCCAAGATAATTTGATGAAAGACTCAACAGCTGCCTACAATTATTTAAGGCAAAGATATAATGAAAAAGACATTGTTATTCATGGAGTATCATTAGGTACTGCCATGGCATCTTATTTAAATGCTCATGAAAATGCAAAGATGTGTATTTTAGTTTCCCCTTATTCTAGCATGACAGATGTAGCTCATTATAATAAACCAATTCTTCCCCATTTTGTTTTGGAAATGATCTTAAAATTTCCCCTTAAAACAGAAAAACACATAGCATTAGCAAGATCAGATATTTATATTTTTCATGGAACAGCAGATAAACTCATTCCATATAGCCATTCTGTGGAAATAATGAAAATTGTAGATAAAAATAAGATAAATGTTACTCTTTACCCATTAGAGGGTTTTGGTCACGATCGAATGGATGAACAAAAAGAGTATATAACTAAGGTTTCAGAATTACTAGAAAAATAAAAGGGTGTCTAATAGGAGATCCTGTATCTTTTAGTATTTCTGATAAAGTTTATCCCCTCCTATTTAAGCAGTACTCGGTGGAAGGTTTTTTTGAGAAAATTAACCTAAAGTCTTCCGATTTAAAAGGCTTTTTTAACTCTAATCCAGATTTTGATTTTATAACTGTTACAATGCCCCATAAAAGGGAAGTGATCCCTTATCTTGATGAGCAATCGGAGGATGCAGTAGCAATTGGTGCTGTAAATTTTATTACTAATATAGATCAAAAATTAGTAGGTTATAATTTCGATGGCATGGGAGCTTTAGATCCGATAGAAGAAAAAATTTCTGTAAAAGGTAAAAAGGTAGTAGTTCTTGGAGCAGGAGGTAGCGCCCGTGCTGCAATTTATGAGGCTAAAAAAAGGGGAGCAAGGGTTAAAATTGTCAATCGGACGGAAGAAAAAGGGATAAAACTTGCCAAGGAATTTGATGTGGAATTTAATCGATTTATTCCCTCATATTTTGATGTTTTAATCAATGCAACATCTGTTGGAATGGATCCACAAGATAAAACAAAACTCATAGAAAAAGATCATATTTTAAACGGGGTGGTTGTTTTAGATATGGCTTCAAGGGAAGGGCAATCCATTTTAAAGGATCAAACAGAAAAAAACGGTGGCATTTATATTTTTGGAAAGGAAATGTTTTTATCTTTAACAAATTTTGGTTTTAAGGAATTTTTGTTTCTTTATAAATTGCACAAAATAAAACAGTTGTAAACACCTTAAAAAAAATCTAAAATATTATTTACTTTTATAAAAAAATTTTTTAATCTTTACTTTTTTTTAACAAAAAAAGGTGGCTTAAATTGGAAGGTTTAGGAAGACAAACTAGAGTTGCAATAGAGATGAGAAATCTGGATCCAGTAGAGGAGTTAGCAGCTGCAATTGAGGAGGCTAAAAAGCAAGATCCTCATAAACTTGATGGGGAAGATTTAGAAGAAGAATATATGAATCAGCAAAAGGCTTTTGCTGATTTAAATAGTGTTTTTATAAAAATTGCAGAAACTCAAAAGGATTGGTCTCCAAACCCTATAGAGTTGCAAGAGATGAAAATTTATTTAGATCAAATGATGATTGTTCGCGAAAAGGCATCTGTGCTTCGACGTTATGAGGGAAAAACTTATTGTGGCAAGGATAGTAAATGGTGCTTACGAAGATTTGGGACTTTAATGGATTTTGTGGTAAGTGGAGCTACAGCTTGTTTGCTTTTAAAAGATACAATTACTGATCTTTGGAATGAGTGGGGGTCTAGAATAAATTATTTAGAGGAAAATTCTACAAATAGTTTTTATAACACAACTTCGGCAACTGTTTTTGAAACAACCCCTTCCTTGGTAAGCTCTGAAAATTCTTACTATCTAATAGCTATGATTAGTGCATCTATTGGAGCATCTAAAATAAGAGATTATTTACATGGAAAAGCTATAGCTTTTGAAAAAAGGATGAGGCTTTTAGAAGATTTAGAGTCTTGTGCCGAAACATTTATAAAAGAAGCATCTGCAAGGTATGAATTTTGGTTAAAATGCCATCAGCTACATCTTCAAATGGATAAGGTTTCAAGAAAACAATACAAAGAATTTAGAAAGCTGCATCGAAAAATGAAGGCGTTTGGGGGAACTGATGATCCAATGTATCGACATGGTAGAAATTTAATATTAAAGAGAAATCCCGATTTACAAAAAAAAATTGTTCCTATTCTTACAGAAGAAAAAAGAGAAAATTTAGTTAGAGTGAACCCTTGTATAAGATATTTTAGGTGTTGCAATTTTAAAACTGATGCAACAAATATTACATTTCAAGATTTACTCGATATTGAAAAAGAATTAAAAGCTATCAGAGAAGGAATTTCAAATGTTACAAGATCTGCAAATGATTTAACCGACAATTTAGATGCCCGTGCTGCAGATTATTATGTAATTATTGAAAGATTGCAAATTTATCAGGAGGATTTTTATCGTATTTTTAGTAAATTAAATAGTATGCCAAAGATGGATTTTAAAAGTGCAAAGGAGGAAAACTGTGGAGAAGTAGTTGTTCAAACTCTTCTTGAAGTTTCATCTTTGATAACAATAACTTTAGCCGAAGTTGAAAAGCAAATTGGGGACCCAAGTAAAATAATGCAGTACGTTGGAGTTAGCACATTCCTTACAGGGTTTGTTTTTTCTCGGGTAAG
>JBIKKN010000074.1:0-4866 GCA_044360335.1 Chlamydiia bacterium
ACAAAAAGATAAAAATTCCCCCTCCCCCCCCAGATCTTTTGCAATTTTCCATGGAGTTACTATCATATAATAGTTATCCTGTTTTGATACCTTTTCAAATATAGGGCCCGTATAAACCATCTCTACCCCTAACTTTTTTAAAAAAGGGAGAATTTTTTTTGCCTTTTCAAAATTAAAACTCTTAGAAAGATTAAGTCTGTAGGAGGATGTTGGAATTTGCTTTTTCATAACTCTCAATTATAGTAATATTTTTTTTATGAAGCGAATATTTTTCTTATGTCTTTTTCCTGCTTTTTTTCTAAGCGCTAAACCCGAAGAAGTAGAAACTCTTTACAGCTTACAAGATCCTCAGTGCTTATCAAAATTATTTGCCTTCTACCATCTATATAAAGATAACACTTTTGGTCAAAAAGCTTTAGAAAATGCATTCTCCTTAATCAATAAACACAGAGATGATGGGATAAAACTTTTAAATATTCCACTTTTTCATCGCCTTGAATTAGATAGCTTTTTATCCACTTTAACAAAACAGCCAGAAGAAAATCTTCCAAAACTTGCAGAAAAAGAGATGGAGTTTATAGCAAAAATTTCTGACCACCTACACAATAGAAAACTAAAAGGTTATTATGCCACATCTTTACAACAAGTAATAGATCTACCTGTAGAAGAAATTGACCTTTCGCGGGCAATTTTTTTAAGCCAATATGGATCTGAAAAAATGGATGTAATTAAAAGCTACGAAACAGCCCTTGATCTATACGCTTTATCCATCCTTGCAAGATTAGAAAAAGGGGCAAGTGACAGAGAAAAAATAGAAAAAATTTCCTATTTTATTTTTTATGAAATGCTATTTAGATTCCCCCCCCACTCCCTTTGGATAAACGATGTAGATACCTATACTTTCTTACCATCCATATTAGATAGCCATCATGGGGTTTGCCTTGGGGTATCTATTTTATACTTAAGCTTAGCACAAAGACTTGGCCTAAATTTAGATATATGCACTCCTCCGGGTCATATTTATTTATGCTATAAAAAAGATGGCGATATTTTAAATATCGAAACAACAGCCCGCGGCATCCATATGCCCACAAAAAAATATCTAAGTATTGAAACAAAATACGTTCAAGAAAAAAATATTAAACAAGTAATTGGCCTTTATCATATAAACGCAGCATCTGTAATTTGGCAAAGGGGTGATTTTAAAAATGCCATCGATGAATACCAAAAAGCCCTTGTTTTTTTACCTGATGACCCCCTTACTATGACACTTTTAGGTTATAACTACTTATTTGTTGGAGACAAAACAAATGCCCTTTTCTACCTAAATAAAGTTAAAAATACAAAAATAGATGGATCGATCTCAAAAAATACAATTATCGAAGATTACTTAGCTGGAAATGTCGACGAAGAGGGAATTAAAACTATCTACGCACATGTGGATGAAACAAGAGAATCCATTTTTAAAAAACAAGAGAATATAAACGCTGTTTTGAAAAAATATCCAAATTTTAAAGAGGGAATCTTTCACCTTGCAATTACCTGGCTTCAGCTTGGAAGAAAAAAAGAAGCTTTAGAAGTACTAAACAAATACCACACTTTAGACAGCCAAAACCCCACCATCGAATACTACCTAACCTACCTTAATTTTATACGATTAAAACCAGTTGTTGCAAAAAGACATTTTAAAAATCTAGTCTACCTACTTGAAAAAGAAAACCACTCCCCCGAATGCATCCAAGAAATAAAAATGATGCTTAAAACTATCTCTATTCTCCCTTAATCCCCCCATTTTTTAGATCCTTTGCACGTACTATTTTTACTGCCTCTTCATAAGGCTCTACCAAAAGATGCTTTGATTTATTTGAATTATCAAAATAACAATAATAAATTTTGTTTTCATTACCCATAAAAACATAGTCTACATTTTTACAATCAAGTTCCTTGTTTCGATTTAAATAATGAAAACTAAAAGAAACATCCACATTTTTTAAATCTATAGGATACTGCCTTAAGTAGGGGCGTATTTTTTCATGGCTATTGATAACCTCCCTAAGTATTTGTTTAAGCTTTACCATCAATTCTCTACTTTCTTCCACTGTCCCCTTTTTATTGATATCTAATATAGCTCTAATACTTACCACATCAAAGGGCATCTGTCCGCCACTTCCAGCCCCGCAAATCCCAAACTCTTTGTAGGCAATTTTTTCAAACTCCCGCATAACCTCATTTACATATTTTAAATAAGGGGAAGGCCTTAACTCACCACCTTGCCCTGGATTTGGCACAGGCCCTTTTTGTAAAACCCCATCTTTATATAAAACTTCAAGGTAACATTTTCTATTTTGATCCCAACCTGTTAATTTACCCGATGCTTTGCCTTTTAGGTAAGGAACATTTAGCAAAAGATTCCCTAAAAGATGACAGCAAAACACCTCTCCATCTAACACTCCCTGCTCATCGAAGGTTAATTTTCTAGCTTTTATTTGGTTATTTTTTGGTTCTGTGCGATAAAAAGTTATATGGATCCCTTGCTTTATTCCATCTGTAAAATACCCTTTAAAAGCATCCACTCCATTGTCATACCAGCCATGCAAATGGCCATGGCCTTTTCCATCTTTATAAGGCAAGAGGGCTTTTAAGGTTCCATTAGGCCAATATTCTTTGTACTCCCCCTCCCCTTTTGGCTGATTTTTTATTGTTTGGCTAATTCTTCCAATAAATTCTTTATCAAAATAATCATCAATAAGTCCATCTACCATCTCTGAAATGGTATTATCAAGACTAGTAATCCCATACTTAATACCTAAAAACTTCTTTTCCCACTCCTGATTTATCTGCTCTGGGCTATCAATGATAAGATCTGCCCCCCATAAACAAACCATCCCTAATAATAAACTACCTCTTATTGCCCACATAAAATCCCACTGTACTTTTTAATTTATCTATTTCACCCTTTAAAGCCTGCTGATAAATTTTCCCACCAAATTCATGAGCTGGAAAGGTCTCTCTGACTTTGTTTACTAAACCATAGGTTACATTTAACCATTTAACATTATATTTTTCTAGATCAGTTTCTGCAAACCAACCTGTAATCATATCATTTTTAGAATAAAAATTAATTGGATCAAGGCCATGATCTTTTGGAATACATTCTAAAGGGCCAAAAGCAAGCACGTGAACATTATCTCTTACCCATGCTTGATCATCCGGACATAAAAGTTTAAAGGCTAAGTTGTAAATAGCGCCCCCTTCGCTATGGCAGATGTGTAGGACTTTTGCAGTTGGGCACGTAGCGCTCATATGTTTTTTTATTTCCATAAAATATCTAGATAAATTGTAAGCACTTTGCATAGGAGTTCCCAATTTTTCTTTCCAGGCCCGTTTTGAATCGCTGTATAAACCATTTGTTTTGTTATATAGTCCCATAAAAAAAACACCTTGAGGAAGATCTCCTGCAATAGAGTAATTCATCGATTGCCAATCAGAAATTGGACAATTCATCCCGTTCATATAACTTACAATTGCTATTTGATTTTCTGCCCCATCTAAAAGTTCAGGTATGTGGGAGAAAATATTAAAATATCCTAAAGATTTTTCTTCATCAGTAAAATTAAAACTATAATTTCTTGAGCAAATCATAGAAATATACATTGTTTGATCAAAAACATTAGCATTCCCTCTGTGTTCGACAGAAGTTTGACGATCCATAATAGAAGATCTATATTGATCCATAGAATATGGAAGCTCGTGTTCATACTTTTTATAGTACTTATAATGATCTGTATGAAAATATAGCTCTACCTCCAAACCAAATTGATCAAGTCTATTAAGGGGATCATTAAGGACAAATTGATAGAGGTTGCGGCTATCTTTAAATCCTAGTGGGTCGGGGGAGAGCCATCTTTTAAGTTTTGGGCTATAAAATCTTTTTCCAAAAAATAAGAGCCCCTCCTCCTCCCTTTTGGAGCCAAAACGCCAAGGGTTAAGATAAATAGTGCGCTTTGTTTCTCCAAAGGCGTTAAAATCGTAAGTTTCTACTATATTTTGTACTCTACTTAACAAAGCGATCATATTTCCTTGTAAATCGTGCAAGGGGATAAACTGTCTGCCACCAAATTCTAGCATGATAGATGCGCCCATATCCCCTTTAACGCCGAGGCCAAGGACTTTTAGCTCTAAAATTTCCCCTTTTTTATTAATTTTTCCAATTTCAAACTCTCCATCGTAAAGGTAAAAGTCATCATTTTTTGATACAAGTCTAGAAAGTGGGTCATAAGTAAAATAAATTATTTTTCTATGCTGATGAACAATCTTTATTAATCTATTCAATGCATCATAACTATAAACACTATCATTATGTTTAATCAAGTTGCCATTGTTATCATAACAAAATTCTTCCTGGCCATTAGAAACTATTTGGTTAAGGTTATTTATTTCATACTCTTTGGGATTTCCAAGGGAATCAAAATCGTAATTTATCTCCCCCTCTTTTGTAAGCTGATTTAAGTTATCATAAGAGTAATCTTTGTCACCAAAAAGAGAATTAATTTTTTTAATTACAAGGTTTGCTGGGTTAAAACAAAGCCCTATATTATGAAAAGGGGTTTCAAGGGAAATAGGCCTTTCCATAAAATCGCGGCAAGTTTTTGCTATTCCAAAATAGAAGGGGAGCTTTTCTTCTTTTACATGGTAATTTAAGTCAAACTTTGTATACTCATGCTGATATAAAAGCTTTTTATCCTTATCATACCTTGAAACTTTACTCATACAGCCACCCCTGTAGCTATAAAAAATAGAGCTTCCATCAGGTAGGTAAACCTCCTTTTTCCTACCATAAAGATCATAATACCAGGAGGTTTTAAA
>JBIKKN010000075.1:0-4848 GCA_044360335.1 Chlamydiia bacterium
GGTTTTATCTACAATTCCAATGATATATTCGGCAGATTGTGCACTAAAAACTTCCCCATTAGTCGGAGCTTTATCTTTTATATAACTTTCCCCAGCCTCATACATAGCAAGTGCTGTTGGGAACATTACATAAATTGTCATTAACAAAGCCATTCCATTTATCACCTGATTAGGAGGAGAGTTTTGCACCCCTAGAGCTTGACGAAGTAAAGATAGCACAACTACCATTTTTAAAAAGGAAGTTAGAAGCATCACAGCGTAAGGTAAAAGAGCCATAATGGCTAAAACCGCAACCTTTGTAACAAGAGGAGTCTCTTGAACGTCAGCATCTTGCTGTAAAGATTGTTCTACATTCATATCATTTGCAGCACAAAGGTTTGTTATAGGAATACAAACAATTAAAAAAGCTAATAATAATAAAAAATGTCGTCTATTAAAAAAATGCATAACTTTAGGTATACATCTTTTCTTGCTTTGGAGCAATACTTTTTTGCCTCTGCTTACGCAAAAATAAAAGTAAGAGTTTATTTTTTAGACTTTTCTAATGCATTTTGCAAAGCATGGAATTGATTTTCTAAATTTGCATTTAATATACCTTTTTCCGTTTGTATAATGCACGATCCAATTTCCACATCTGATCGCTCTTCAATAGAAAAGGAGTCTAAATGCTCAAAAAGCCTTTTTAAATCTTCTTTTTTTTCTTCAAGTAGGTTTAAGTCTTGTTTATTTACAAACAATTTAATTTTTGAGCTACTTGTTACATTTTTTATAGCCTGACTTATAATATCAATTACTAATTCTGGATGTGCTTTTAACCCCTCTCCTACAATTTTTTTTGTGGTAGAAAGAACAAGTCCAAGTAAAGATTTTTGTAGTTCATGTTTAAGGGTTTTAATCCTATCATCAAAATATAAAATATGCATATTATACGGCTCAAGCCCTTCTTTAAAACCATCTTCTTTTGCCTTTAAATGGATTTTTTCTGCCTCTATTTTTGCCTGCTCAATAATATCTTTTGCCTCTATTTTTGCATTTTTTATCAATTCCTGGGCATCTATTACAGCGCAAAATTCTTCCTTTGCAATTCTTTTTTGACCTGAATGTACTTTTAAGTTTTCATTTATTTTGAATAGGTACATAAAAATCTCCATGTATAAATAATATCATCTTCCCAGTTATAATACCCTTTGCCGTATTGCTCTTTTTCTTTTAATAAACGCTTAACTTTATCACTAATTTCTTTAGGAAGAAAATAGGTGAAAAAGAAAAAATAGGAAGAGGGTAAGTTTTTTATCCCTTGAGAAAATCTATATATACCCCTTTCTAAAATAAGGGCTTTAAGTTTGTTTTTATCGCCATCATAGGCATGTAAATTCATTAAACAAAGGGATTTTGAAATGTTTTGCCCCCCTATTTTATTGATAAAGGATAACTCTTCTTTATCAAAAGCTTCTTGCAAAGTTTTTAATGTTTTTTGTGAGATAATCATTTTTACTTCATTTACCACATCAAAAAAACCAAGAAAATATACAAGTTTAGCTAAACTAATCCCTGTGTCACTAAGAAGCTCTGTAAGTTTATGCTTAAGTAAAATTGGAAAAGGGGGAAAATTATGCAAATTTTTTTTAAAAAAGGTAAAAAGAATATGCTCAGAAAAAGAGCTTAAGATAAAAGATTTTGGGATAATTTTCTCATCTGTTAGATCTGTTTGTTTCTGCTTTGGAAATGCCCCAATAAAAAACATTTTTTCCCCATCTTTTAAATTTTTTAAATATGGCTTTAGGTGGGAGGGGTGAATCCGTCTTGCAAGCTTCTCCATTTTAAAGGAGGCTAAAATTGGCTCACCAATTAGCTCTTGATCTTGTAATTGTTGGAGAGTGTTTTTAGGTAAGTAAGACAGCAAATGAGCTTTTTTGTTTTTATCTAAACTAGAAAGCTTAAAATTTAAAGCAAGGATCTTTTGATAAGACATCTACTTTCCTTTATTTGTATTTTTATCGGTAGAAACCTCATTGTTTTCTATAGGCTCTTGCTTTTTTTCAACGGGAAAAGCTGCTATATTAAATATTTTAATAAATCCACCATTATTTCTAATTACTGGATACATTTTCCAAATAAGCCATCCAAGGGCGAGGGCAAAAATAATGGTAATAGAGGTTAAGAAAAAGAAAAATAAACGAAATCTTCCAGTTGAGTTTTTGTTCATAGTAATAGACCAAATACGAACTTGCTCATCCCCTTTTGCCGAAGTTAGCTCTTTTAAGGATTCTGAAGGAGATAGATCTGTAAATCTGGATCTATCTGAAACAACAGTTACATTATCAATTGTTAAATTTTGAATACTTCCGGATACTAAACGTTTAATTTTAGTTACTAAATGGCTGTTTGGATCATCAAATACCCCTTGATGTTTTACAAATACAGCAGCAGTTGGCACACTTTTGATGGAAGATTCTGTTCCTTCTTCTGCAGTATCTGGAAAAGATAGCTGCACACTTGCATCAATTACCCCATCAATCATCAGTATAATATTTACAAGTTGTTGAGCAAGACCTGCTTGGTATCTAATAGTTTCTTCTTTGTCAGTAGACATAAATCCACTTTTAGCAAAAAGCTCAAGGAGGGTTGTCCCTTGCCTTTGAGGTAAACCATTTTGATTTAAAAGAGCCATAGCTTCAATACTTCTTGAAGAGGGAACTTGTATATTGAATTTAACAGAGCTACTTTGAGCAGCTGCAGCTCCAGTGGATGTCACTTCGGCTTTGGAGGCTTTTATCCCTTTGCTTTCTAAAAAAACAACTATTACATTTGCCTCTCTTTCCTCTAAACCATTTAAAATAGTTGTATTTGTAGCGCTACAGGAAAAAAAAATAAACGCTAAAAAACAAAAAATATAAGTTATAAACTTTTTATGCACAATGATTTTACCTCAAAAAAATAGAGCTATATAATAACAAAAACATTAATAAAAACGCACTTTTATTTTTTTAAATACCATAATAGATAGATATATGCTCTATTTATTTACTTTTACAAAGAAAATAGCTACAATATTTATCTTCCCTTTACTATTGCATAGAATTGATAGATTGTGATGATGGGATATAGGGGTATTATGGCAAAACATGCAGTAACTTTTCTATCAAAGCTTTATGACTTTTGGTCTCCCCATATTGATAAGTCAGAATACCTGTTTTACCATCGACTTATTACCAAAGCACTTATGGATGGGGGAAGGGCTTTGGAACTTTCTTGTGGAAGTGGAAGACTTTTGCTCCCTTTTGTTAAAGAGGGGATGGATGTCTCTGGAATAGAGGGGTCTATAAATCTTTGTGAGCTATTAAGAAAAAAAGCAGAAGAGGCAAATTTAAAGGTAAATATTTACCAAATGCGACTTGAAAATTGTGAAATTAAAGGGCAGTACCGTTTAATATATGCAGCCCTTGGCTCATTTCAAATGCTTACCGATAGAGAAGATGCCGAAATTTTACTTTCTAAAATCTATCAAAGTTTAGAAGATGGTGGGGCTGTTTCTATTGCTCTTTTCCTCCCCTGGACGGGGGATCAATTTGCAACAGATAATTGGATGATTGCCTCTGATTTTAAAGATCCTATCACAAAGCAAAGGTATGTTCGCAGAGAAAGAAGTTTTCACGATGAGGTAAATCAATTAATTGAAGGTAAAGTGCGCTATGAAACGTGGCTGGGGAGAGATTTATTGGAGATGGAGGAAAAGGATTTAAAAGTTCGATGGTATGGTCAGTATGAATTTATATCCCTTTTAAAAGATGCAGGTTTTAAAGATATGGAGCTTCATAGATCTTATGAAGAGGGGGGAGCATACAAAAAATCCTTTATGATGTTTTTAGCGCGCAAATAATTTTATTTTGTCTAAGGTGAGTTAATAGTTTTTAAAAGAACTCTATTGACCAAGGAAGAAAAAAAATGTATGCTACATTTTCTTTATTTATATCGATGGGGATATGCTATGTATACAATTGCATGCTGCAGTTTTAAAGGGGGAACAGCAAAAACATCTACAGTGTTACACTTAGGGGTATTTTTAGCAAAGAACTTTAATAAAAGGGTACTTTTAATTGACTTTGACGCGCAGGCTAATTTAAGTACAGGGCTAGGGTTTAGCTCCGATGATGATGATACAATGATTGCTGTTTTACGTGATGAAAAAACAATCAAACAAGTTGTCAAACACACACATATCAAAGGGTTAGATATTATACCTGCAAATGTCTATTTAGATGGGGTAGAGGCTACCAATCCAATAGTTAATGATCTATATGGACATGAAAGGCTTAGACGTTCTTTAAAAGGTATTGATTATGACTTTGTGTTTATTGATACTCCGCCAAGTTTAGGGTGGCTTACCCAAAGTGCATTTTTTGCTGCAAATTATTCCTTAATTGCTGCAGTTCCTGAACCTTATAGTATTTTAGCATTAAACAGATTGCAAGAATACCATGAAAAAATTGCAGGGCACCATAACCTTGAAATTTTAGGAGTTGTATTATCTTTTTGGGATGAAAGGGGAGCTACCAATCAAGCATTTGTTAATGCTATTGATTTAGCATTTCCTGGGAAGTTATTTGAAACAAAAATTAGAAGGGATATTTGCGTTTCAAGGAGTGTTTTAAGGGGAAAACCAGTATGTGATGTATACCCAGAGTCTCGGGCTGCTTATGATTACCAAAGGCTTGCTGCTGAAGTTATCCACCGAGTTACTGGCGAAAAGGAGAAGAAAAAATCACTGGAGGTTGCCTATGTCCAAGGCTAATTTACTTGCAAAAAAATTTTTAGCACTACGAAACAAGGAAAATTTTAAACCTCAAG
>JBIKKN010000076.1:0-4834 GCA_044360335.1 Chlamydiia bacterium
ATATATTTTTTCAATTTCTATAGATCCAAATGCAGATATATCGGTTTGTTTTCTATAAAAAAGATACATAATAAGGCCAATTACTATCCAAGAAAAGCCTAAAATCCTCCCATCTGGCTTTGTTATTACAACAAGAACCCATACAGAAAAAGTTGCAAGAGCACCAATGATTGCAGTAATTGGAATTTTTACTTTTCCAAAGGTAATATTTCCCTTCACTTTAAAAGGTCTTTCTACATCTGGAAACTTAATTCTATGTACTATTAATGAAATATGAGCACTAAAAAACGCAAGCATTGCCCCAAAATTATATAAGTCTGCTAAAAAGGATAACTCTCCCCTACTTGCTATTAAGATTAACATTGCACAAAAAGAAAAAAAACAAAGGGAAATATAAGGGGTTTGTTGTTTTTTATGTAAGCGATAAAAAAATCTAGGTAGCTGAAAAAATTCACCCATGTTAAAAGCAAGGCGTGATGAGCCTATTAAACCTGCATTTGCAGCAACAAGCAAAATAACTGCTGCTAAAATTCCTATCCAAGGACCTAAAAAACTACCTATGTAAGGTAAATGTACTACAATACCTGAAATTGGATCGTCTAAATAGGTGGTACTTAATTGCTTTGGAGTAAGAACTGATAAGGCAACAAGAGAAATCCCAAGATACATAATAATAAGAACAAACATTGCAAGCATTATAGCTCGGGGAATTGTTTTTTCAGGTTTTTTAGTCTCTGAAGATAGCTGAGCCATTGATTCAATACCTGTATAAGCAACCATTGCCATTGCCACGCCATGAAAAAAATTATCCCAAGAAGGAGACCAATCCATATTTGTGCCCCCAATTTTTAAATGCTCTATAAATGCACCAAAATCAACAACTGTAAAAAGAGCAAAAATAACAATAAGCACTTGGGTTGAAATTGTAATAGTAGTTAATATCAAAGAAATCCTTGTAGATTCTTTAATACCACGAATATTTAAAAAAAGTAGCCATAGAATAATAAGACAGCTTAAACCAACTTTAAACTCTGGCTTCATTAATAGGGGAAAAAAATAGGAAAGATAAGGGGCAATAGCAAAAGCTGATATCGCAATTGTTACAATAAAATCAAGCAGTAAACCCCACCCTGCAATAAAAGAGATAAAATCATTAAATGTTTTTCTTGCATAAGAAGCACTTCCTCCTGAATCTAAAAATATAGATGTCATCTCCGCATAGGTTAGTGCTGTACAGATAAAAACAATACCTGCTAGCAAAAGGGCAATGGGGGTTGCCCCTAACGCATAAAAGGCTGTAATACCAAGAGCGTAGTAAATAGATGACCCCATGTCACCAAATCCTATTGCAAATACATCAAAAATCTTTAACACACGCTTCATAGAACCGCGGTCAATTTGAGTTATTTTTTCCTTCATGTCTTGCAAATAACATAAGATCTATTATTATTCTATATTTTCTGTATTTACAGAAGAAACACATCTAAATCCATAGGTACGGTTCATAGTTCCTGGATTATTTCTAAAACGGTGAGAACATCGCATATCATCTACTAAACTCTTCCAACAACCACCCCTTAATACCCGGTAGACCCCTTGTTTTGGGCCTTTTGGATTAAATGGCTCAAGTTCTGATGTTTCAAAATAACTATAGTCATACCAATCTTCACACCACTCATAAACATTTCCAGCCATATCGTAAAGACCATTTTTTGATGGTGGATAGCTTTTTACAGGTGTTGTATCGGAGCTAAAAAAGTTTGCCTCCGATCTTTCTATTGTTTCTCCAACTGGAAATATATTTTTTGCATTTCCACCAGAGGCTGCAACTTCCCATTCCGCTTCAGTAGGCAAACGTTTTCCTGCCCACTCGGCGTAGGCTTTAGCCCCGTAATAACTAACTCCTACCACAGGATGTTTTGCATACCCTGTTTCAATAGTAAGCCCCCCTCCCTGCCTTCTAATTCTAGATTCTTTTAATAAAATAGTATCATGGTTAAATATATCTTTTTCCCCTTCCATTACCATTAAAAAGCGCAAAAATTGCTCATTTGTCACAGGGTGAATATCTATAAAAAACCCATCTAATTCCACTTTATGACGTGGCTTTTCATCTCTTGCTCCAGTGTTGCTTCCCCTTTCATATACTCCCTTTTTAATTTCAATGCTCTCGGTTAATAAGGGTTTTATCCAGTCAGTTTCTAATTTTCCTGGGGAGTATGTACGAACTTCTGATTTTTTAGTAAAAAATAAATTAGGATTTTCTACTGGCTCTTGCTTTTCTACTGCTCTATTTGTCATCTTCATAGGGCTTACATTGGAAGTTTTTGATAAACTACCCATTAGATTTTTTTCAAGTTGAGCAATAGATGTGGAAGATCCTACCGATAAATGGGAATTTTTTTCTTGCTCTTTAGCTTCAAGTCTTGCATAAGCAAGCTCCAAAGCTTCTTGCTCTTTTTCAGCTGCAGCAAAAATAATTTCCTCTTCCTCTTCTTTTTTTGTTAAAACAGTTTTAACTTTTGGAAGAGTCATCTGCTCAAGTTTTACCATTCCTGTTGCAGTTTTTATTAAAGATGTTAAATTATCTGCCCTTGATGCAGGTATTTGACAAAGAGTGGATCTTATAATCATATCCCAATCCACAGAGCTATTTTTATATACACTGCTTGGCATTACAAAATATCCAGAGGGTAAATATCCCATAAGGAGAAAATAAGTAAGAACACCAAAAGCATAGATATCTGCTTTGAAATTAAATTTTTGTTCTTCAGCAAATCTAAGTTCTGGAGCTAAAAAAGAATAACTTTGCATAAATGCTTTTTTTTGTTTTACAGACGTAGTTTTATCATCTAAAGATGCTGATAATGTTTTTATCATATGATCTAAAACATAATTATTTCCAAGCATTGGGTTAATACCAGTATCTGAAAGCTTTATAAGGTAAGAGCCATCTTTTTTTTCTTCGAGTAAAATATTGGTAAGCTTAATACCACCATGAACTAAAGGGTCTGATAAAAGATTTGTACTATGGATATAATCTAATCCAAAAGCAACTTCCTTTAAAATTTGTAAAATTTCCCCTTCCATTAATCTGTCTTTATGAGCTCCTAAGTAAGCTGCTAAATTCATTGAAGAGGGCGATTTATAGGGGATATAATCCGATACTATAAATAATTGATCTTCAAAAGAGGAAACATTATGAACAGATGCTATATTTTCATGCTCTAAAGCAGCAATTTTTGAAATCTCACGAGCAAATAAATCTCTAAATGAACTGTTTTCTAATAAAGAGCTTGGCAAAAATTTCAAGCTAAACAATTTTTTTATAAACTTATGCTCTGCAAGATATACAGGACCTAATGATCCCTCTCCAATAATTCTTTTTATTTCAAAATCGCCAATAGATTTCCCATTCATAAAATCCCCTTGTTTAATAAAAAACTATAAAACAAAAACCACTTTCAGAGCAAAGGATTTTCTAACTTACTCACCGTATTAAAATATCCCTAAAAGCTTAATTAAGAAGAATGCTATAGCAAAAACAGCAACAAATGCTCCTGCTAAAATAATATTTGTTCCTTTCCATATAGAATTAGAAAGTGTTCCTGGTCTAATTTCAATACTTCCTAAACCATAAGAAAACTCTTTTGCCTTCTCCTCTTCAGGGGACTCTTTAGAGAAAACTTGTTTGTATTCCCCTTCAATTTTTTCAAGGTCAAGCCCTAAAAAAATTGCATATTGTCTCATAAACCCTTGCATGTACACTGAAGATAACATCTCTTTACCAGTTCCATTTTCTATCGATTCAATATAGGGTATTCTAATAGAAGTTGCATTTTCCACCTCTTTTATAGATAGACTAAGTTCCTCTCTTTTAGATTTATAAAGTTCACCTAATGTTTTTGCATCTGTTATCATTGCTTGCCTCATTTTTTACTTAAAAAATTATACTAACTCATATAGACAATTACTTCAATCAGAGCTATGATTATATTTATGACTAATTGTTTTGTAACAAAAATTGAGACATCGCTTGCTCAAAAAATAAAAACTGACCTTATAGAAAAGGGCTTTACCATAAGCATACCTCCCCATACAATATTTTCTGCAGCAAAACCTGGAATCTGCATTAACTTTTATTTATCTGGTAAATTTACCGTTCAAGGGAAAGATAAAGATGATTTTATCCTTTTTTATTTAGAGCCGGAGATATTGCAAAACTTTGATTACTTACGCCCTAAAACAAAAATAGTTGAGAGGAAAAGAATTGGGTGTGATGAAGCAGGTAAAGGGGATTTTTTTGGCCCCCTTTGTGTTGCAGCTTTTTACTTTGACCCCTCTCAAACCGATTTTTTATTATCCCTTGGGGTAAACGATTCTAAAGTTCTTCAAGATTCAAAAATAAGCTCCATTGCCGCAAAATTAAAAGAAAGTTGTGAACATGAAGTAATCTGTATTTTTCCTAAAAAATACAATGAACTTTATGAAAAATTTCAAAATCTTAACTTACTTCTTGGTTGGGCCCACGTTAAAGCAATGACAACTCTTTCTGAAAGGGTTTTTTGTGATGATGTTCTTTTAGATCAATTTGTTAAACCCCCTTTTATGAGCAACTTATTGAAAAAATCCTCTAAAAATCATATAAAACTTACCGAGAGAACTAAAGCGGAAGAAGATATAGCTGTTGCATGTGCATCTATTTTAGCTCGTGATGCTTTTGTTAAGGGGATGGAGAAATTATCTTCTGAATATGGGATGGTAATTCCAAAAGGAGCCTCTAAAAATGTCCTTTTAGCAGGCAAAAAGTTTCTTTCCTTGCACGGGAAAGAAA
>JBIKKN010000077.1:0-4815 GCA_044360335.1 Chlamydiia bacterium
AAAAACAACAAAAGGCAATGCAATCTCAAATAGCTGATATGCAAAAAGTTATGGAAGAAAAAGAGATAGAAGGTATCTCTGCTGGGGGGCTTGTAAAGGTTGTTTTATCTGGAACTAAAGTTTTTAAAAAAATTTCTATTGATCCTTCTTGTGTAGATCCAAATGATGTTGAGGGGTTAGAAGAGCTTATTGCATCTGCCTTTAAAGATGCTGAAACAAAAAGCTCTGATGAAATGAGCGCTCAAGGGATGGGGAAATTTTTCTAAATTACCCCTACTTTAAAAGTAAGGTACGTACACTTTCTGCCGAGCTTAATGCAAGGGCTTTTTTTGCTACTTCTTCAGGAGAAAATGCATAATTTAATTTTTCATCCAAGGGCTCAAGCCCAAAACGATCATAAAAAGATTTAGATTTTATATGGGATTGGAATTTTATACCAAGCCCACTATTTGCTGCCATTTGAACTAGCTCGCCGAATATTGCGATTGCAGCACCTGCCACACGCGTTGATTTATTTATTGGACATTTAATGTTTAAAGGATTTGTTGCTAACCATGCAATCTTCCAGTATTCAACACCTGTGCTCTTACCTTGTTCATCCTCTTCGAATTTTTGATTATAAATAGCTATAGCTTCTATACCTTCAGATGATCTACACACAAGAAAATTAGGATTGAAGATGAAATATCCTTTTATTGCTTTTAAAATCCATTCCAGAGTCTTAAATTGTAAGAATGGATCTATAACTTCTGCCTTACTTTTTAAGGCATCTTCGGGTTTAACCCCAGGTAGAATCCTATCTTTACCACCCCTTCTACAATAGTAGTAAGTTGGTTTAGTTGGGTCATCTGAAGTTATCGGCACATATGCTTTTCTACCATTAAAACCTTCTGGATAACCATTTTTTTCATAAAATTCCAGGTGCGACCTCTGATATCTTTCTTCAGCTATCTCAATCCAACTATCGATAAGAGGACCAATATTATCATTTCGAATTTCGCCATGAACTAAGTGGAATCTAGAAGATGAAACTTCAGCCCCAAGTGTTGGAAAGACGCAAGACTCCCCCCTCTCCCCTAAAATTGGAAAATCAAAACCTGCCCTAGATGATTCCATAAAAGCTACTTATAGTTTTTTCTTTACATAATTTTAACATAAAATTATTTTAAAGCCAACTATTTGCTGAAATTTTTGATAAAAAATAGAATATTCTTGAAAAAGGAGTGTGGATATGGGTAGTAGTTTTGCAAAAATGAAAAAATAGCAAAAGACAATGTAATCACAAACAACTGATATCCAAAAAGTTATGAAAAATAAGTCTAAGAATTAGAAGAGCTTATTCTATCTACCTTTAAAGATGCTGAAACAAAAAGCTCTGATGAAATGAGCGCTCAAGGGATGGGGAAATTTTTCTAAATTACCCCTACTTTAAAAGTAAGGTACGTACACTTTCTGCCGAGCTTAATCCAAGGGCTTTGTTTGCCATTATTTTTGCATCTTTTACATAAATTTTTGATAACGTCTGTCGAATAATTGGAATATGTCTCATATTACAAGAAAAATTTCTTAGGCCAAGCCCTAGCAAAAGTTTTGTATATTGGACATTGGATGCTGCCTCTCCGCAAATACTTACTTCAATCCCTTCTTTGTTTGCAGCATCAATAACAATTTTAATAAGTCTTAAGATGGATGGATGGTACAATCTAAATATAGTTTCATCTTGAGGGCAAATTCTATCCATTGCAAGGGTATATTGTAAAAGATCGTTAGTACCTATAGAAAAAAAATCACAAATTTTTGCAAAGTGATCTGCAAGTATTGCAAAAGATGGCACTTCAACCATACATCCGATAGGAACTTTAGGAATTTCCATATCCAGTTCGTAGGAAATTTCTTTACGCGCATTTTCAATAAAGCAAAGGGCAATTTGCAGTTCATCATAATCTGTAATAAGAGGAAGAAGAATTCTAATTTTTCCTTTTAAAGATGCTTGGTAAAGGGCTTTTACTTGTATTTTAAAAATCTTAGGGTATTTCATTAAAAAGCGTATAGAGCGGATTCCAAGTGCTGGATTTGGCTCCATCTCTCCAATATCAATCATTTTTTTATCACTTCCAATATCAAATAATCGAAATGTTAGTATTGCCTGCCCTGCCCCATCTATTATTTCTTCATAACGGTCCACTTGAAATTGCATAGAAAGGGTAGTTACTGCCTCCTGTAAAAACAAAAACTCTGTTCTTATCAAACCAACAGAGCTAACTTTATAAAGATTGATCTTATCTAAATCATCCATGCAATCAAAATTTGCTTGAACATTTACAGCCTCTCCATCTGCTGTTAAAGTTACTTTTGGTATTTGTTCAAAAGAGCAAAAAACTTTTTCATTTTTTTTATTCTTTTGTCTATATTTTTGTAAAGTTTCTGTGGTAGGGGCAAAAATAACAAGCCCTTTATCTCCATCTACAATTACTGTTTCTCTTCCAATATCATCTAGTAATAAAATATTAATCGATGAAACAAAAGGGATCCCTTTGGCTCTTGCTATTACTGCTGAGTGGGACATCTCTCCACCGATTTTTGAAATAAAACCTTCTGTATATCCCTTTTTTGCCTCAGCAACTTTTGTTGGAATAATTTCGTAATCGGCATAAATACAGTTTGAAACCAAAGCCCCAGATTCTTTTTCTCCCCTTGGATTTAAATGGCGAAGGATTCTTTTGGATAGATCTTTTATATCAAGGAGCCTTTCCTCCACATCATCTGTTTTTATTCTGCGGCGAAACATCTGTTTATATTCATCCATTGCGTAGGTAAAAACACTCTCTGTATTTTGACGCATATTTGCAATTTTTTCTTCCATTGACTCGGAAATAATAGGATCTTTTAACATTTGAATGTGAGAATCTATAATATTTATAGCCTCATCAGACCCTTCTTTTTGAAGATGATTATATAAAGCTTCAAGCTCTTGTTTTGAAGAAGATAAAGCCCTTCGATACCTTGCAATTTCATAACTAACTTGGGTGGATGTAATTGCAAATTCTGGAATTTGCTTTTCCTTTCCTTTAAATAAAAAGAAAGTTCCAATACCAACTCCATCACTAATTGGTATACCTTCAAGGAGTAATTCTTTTTTCAGTTTTTTCACAAAACAACCAAAAGAGGCTAGATTAAGTTTATGATCTTACTTGAAATTTCTACATATTATCAAGATCTTTTTTTATCTTGCTTCTTGTTTTTTTGCGATAGTATCTAATAATTTTATATTGAATTCTTTGGCTGAATTTACCCCCATCTTTTTTAGACGGTGGTTTAAAACAATTGTTTCAATAAGAAGAACCACATCTCTACCTGGTTTTACAGGCAATAAATAAAAAGGGACATTTATACCTAAAAACTCTTTATATTTTTCTTCTAGCCCCACCCTATCGTAAAAATGGTCATGATCCCATTCCTCAAGTTGCACTACCACATCGATATTTACCTTTTCACTAATACATACTGCACCATATAAATGAGCAACATTTATAATGCCAATACCCCTAATTTCCATAAGATGGCGAGAGATTTTTGGCCCTTCTCCTACTAAGTAAGAACCCTCTCTTTTGTTAATAATAACCACATCATCGGAAACAAGGCGGTGTTGCCTTTCAAGTAGTCCTAAAGCCGTTTCACTTTTTCCAACCGATGAATCCCCTTGAATCAATACACCCTTTCCAAAAGCCTCCACAAGGGTTCCTGAGCAAGAAATAGATTCACTAAATACTCTTCCCATGTAATAGGTGATTTTTTGCATTACTAACGATGTTACATCTGCCGAAATAAAAAGAGGAATATTTCTATTATTACAAAGCTCTTTCATTTCGGGAAAAGGTTGATTGCTTCTTGATAAAATCACCATTGGCAACCTTGCTGTTAAAAGCTTTGTAAGGCGTCTTTTCCTAACTGCTGAGGATAAAGAGTGTAAATACTCCATCTCTACATTTCCAAACACAAGTATTCTGTTTGGAAGACTCCCTTTCATAAAACCTGTAAGAGCAAGCCCTGGCCTTTCAATTTCTGCAGCAGGAATTTGCTTTTTAATCCCTAATATACCTGCTTTTAACTCTAAGGATAGCTCTAAACATAAATCTTCAAAGAATTTATCAATTGTTAACATATTTTACCAAAAAAAAATACCCCCTTGACTTTAGCTCAAAAATACTTTTATGTATAGAATTAAGGGGTAATATGGAAAGAAAAAAGCTTATAATTATTGGTGGCGGTTTTGCTGGAATTAATGCATGCAGGGGGCTTAAAAAATCAAACCTTGAAATCACTTTAATAGATAAAAAAAACCACCATCTGTTTCAACCTCTTCTTTACCAAGCAGCTACAGCAACCCTTTCCCCTAGAAATATCGCAGTTTCTTTAAGGGAAATTTTTGCCAAACAAAAAAACACTACTGTACTTATGGGTGAAGTAAAAGCAATAGATAAAATAAACAAAGTTATCCGTTTAGAAAATGGAGAAATTTTATCTTTTGATTATTTGATTGTTGCAGTCGGGGCTATGCACTCTTATTTTGGACACGATGATTGGGAAAAATTTGCTCCAGGAATTAAAACCCTAAAGGATGCTTTACATATTAGAAATCATATACTTACTTCTTTTGAAAGGGCTGAGAGGGAGACAAATCCATTAGAGAGGCAAAAATATCTTAATTTTGTGATTGTTGGGGCAGGACCAACTGGGGTAGAGTTTGCTGGCACGATATCTGAACTTTTAAAAACCACCCTTAAAAAGGATTTTAGACATATTGATCCAAAAAAT
>JBIKKN010000137.1:0-3316 GCA_044360335.1 Chlamydiia bacterium
TTCTCTTGAAATAGGAAACTTATATCGTTTCCATTTTTATCAACTCCATATATTTTACCTCCATAGAAATATAAAGAGTCCCCAGGTAACCCTATCATCCTTTTAACCATTTTTTTTACCCCAGGAAAAAGGAAAAAGTACGTGGTGTTTGCATCGGCAATATCCATCCCTTCAGCAGAAAACACAACAGTTGCCATCCTCTTAATTGCATCGGGATTAAAAGAAAAATGCTTGGCTTTTAAAGGAACGTTTATTCCAAATTGTGCTTTAGCAACTACAACTTTATCCCCCTCTTTGAAAGTAGGTCTCATAGATCCGGTGGGAATTTCCATTAATTCAAAACAAGTTTGACGGATTAGAATTGCAAAAAATAGAGCAATCCCTAGCATTACAAAGCTTTGAACAAATTTGGTGAATGTGGACATCGGAAAAAGTTTTTTTAAATAATTTTCTATATATTTAGATTCAAAAGAGCTTGAGGATTTATCTCCATTAGAAATAGCCTCTTTTAATAGATTTAATTTAAATTCTATATGTTTTTGAGTTTGAGGATCTAATGTATTTTTCTTTTTTTTATAGATTTTACAGCTATGAAAGAAGATTTTTATAGAATTTTTTAAAGAATTATTTTTCATAAAAGCTATTTTAGTTTATTTAATTTTTTATTTCCAGTGGATTATATCATTGGACATAATAGATTTTATTTGTTTATCCTGCTCATAGGAAACATATAATCGATATTTTTTTCCAGAAGTTAAGCGGTTTGATAAAGCTTGCTTTTCTATATCGAATTTTATTACATTACCATCTATTTTTTGAAAACTTATATCCACTGGTATCAAACTTGGGGAGTTTTTACAAACTTCTAATAGGTAAATGGTATAACTATTTACAGAGCGATCTGCCTTTAAAAGAAAAGAAAATTTATTTTCTTCCCCACTCCATTTTTCTAAACCAGAGAGGAATGATGGAGCCATTTTAGGGATTGATTTTACCAAAGAAGATAACTTTTTCCCCGAATCCATACAAATCATTTTTTTAGATCCAAGATTTCCTTGAATTTTAATCCAAAAAGGGAAGGGAAAATCATCAAACATATACAAGTTGATTTCTTTTCCTGAAAGGGGGGAAGAGTCTTTATCCCAAACCCCTTCATAAACATCCATTTTTTTGGCAGTGGCTTTTAATCCATATCTATTCATAGTGGGCATCCAAATATCCCTGGTATCATTTTTAGTTCCACCCTTTGGGCCAACCCTTAATAAATTCTCTTTAGGTAATTTTTTTACCGATAAATTTAATAAAGATGCAATCAATGTATCCTCTTTTTTAAGGTCAAGGTGTGCATTTTTGGAAAAACAATAAGTAGAAGTTATTTCAAGGGTATGGGTATTAATTTCCATAAGGGTCCAAGAAGTACTCCCTAAAGCCCCCTTTAAGATCCAATCATTTAACTTTTCACCCTTTATATTTTCATAGATATTTTTTGGAAAAGTTATTTCTTCAAGGGTAAGGAAAGGGAGATTTTTTGAGTGTATATGTAAAAGTGTTAGAGATTTACCATTTTGATAGATGCTATAATCTCCAGGATCACCATTTATAAAGATCTCTTTAAAAGGCAAGCTCTCTAGATGCGTTAAAAAAGTAAAAATAAAGAGTATAAGTATTTTTTTCATAATAAGGAGGATTATAACATAAATTAAAATAAAAATAGAAGGGGTATATTTTTCTTGCATAAATTATTTATATCTGTATGGATGAAAATTATGAGGTGTATTATGAAGAAAAACTATCTATTTATTAAATTGCTATTAATTGCCGCAATGTTTTCAAGCTGTGATATGGTATGGAAAAAAGGGGTGGTTTCCTATCCTGATCCAAATGGATCTAAAAGTGAACAAAGAGCTTACCATCAAAGTGAAATAAAAAAATATCAAAATAGCAAGGAAATGGAAAAAAAAGCTTCTGTTCAATCATTAAAAACAAACAATATGGATCAAGTTAGAAAGTCCAATGACAAGCAAATGGTATACGAGAGAAAAATAAAAGAGCATCAACAAGCAATAGATGATTTAGATAATGATCAATAGATTTTTTATAACTTTACTATCTGTTTTTTTGGTTTTTAATAGTAACCTTTATGCTGCATCCACAGGAACTTTTACTCAAGCATCAACAAACAAGCAAACAGATCTATCTGCAATAGATGCGCAAATAGAATCTTTAGAAAATCTTAAACAGTATTATATATCAAAAGCAAAAAGACTTAGAAGCAAAGGGGATCGAGCTATTTATAGCAGTTTTGAAGATAACCGATCGTTTGCAGAAAAATACTGGAAATCTGCAAACAACTATGATAAGATATCCGATGAAATTCAAGAAGAAATTAATAATCTTGAGAAAGAAAGAAAGCTGGTAGAGGAAAAATCTGACTATTAACGTGAATTTTTCGGTGATATTGATATGTATGGAATTTTGCAATTGCAAGAAATCTTTTATCTTTGGAAAAAAATAAAAGGTAAAAGAGAAGAACAATTTGCTGTTTCTTTTAAATCAAAAGATAAGAGTAAGCCCCTTATTTTTAATGGGATTTTTTGTTTAAGAAAATATCTTGGACAAGCTATTTTTTCTAAACAAGAGATAGCTTATTTACACTCTTTACAAAAAAAATCAGGAAAACTTTTATTTGAGGAACAATTTATACATTTTTTATCTTCCCTTACTTTTGATGTAAAAATAGTAGCCCCCTTAGAGGGGGAAATTTTTTTTCCAGGTCAGCCTATTATAAAAGTCTTAGGGGATCAAATAGTTCTTGTTTTTTTTAAAAAAGTTATAGAGCATTATTTGCCCAGACAAATTTACCTAACAACAGAGGTAGAAAAAATTATTTCTACCACATCTTCTTTGGATTTTATTATAGAAAATAATTTTTCTACCTATAATAAGGATAGTAATATTGATGTAAGGTGCGGTTATATTGCCGGAGCTGTTGCTACAGAAGATTTATCCTCTGCTTTACATTTTAATATCCCTATTTGCTTTCATGAAAATAGAGAAAAAATAAAATTTTTAAATGTACAAGATAAAAATTTTTTAAAAAATTTATCAGAAACTAACGAGGGGCAAAGTATTTTTCTCAAAGGAAAAATTTCTAAAGAGTTTATCGAAGAATTTCCTTTCTTAGGAAAAAAGTTAAAAGGTGTGGTACTTGATTTATCTAATTTTAATGAAAATTTTGTGGAACCTGTTTTTCATTACTATAGAAACACAGAGGTTTTAGATACCGATTTTAAGATTTTTAGATATTCTTATAATG
>JBIKKN010000079.1:0-4785 GCA_044360335.1 Chlamydiia bacterium
CATTTATTTTCGGAATAACACCTTGAAGGAGGGAAGATAGCCCTTTGGATTCTTCATCTATTTCTTCTTGGTAGGAGATATCTTTATCCCCAAGATTAATAGAAACATCATTTATATCCATTGTCTTTAATCTATCCGATAGCTGCCTTAAAGACTCAAGCCGCTGCGATAGTGCATGCAATTTTGAATCAACTGGAGTCTTTGACGATCCCTTCATACTTGCAAGAAGCTTTTCCTCTGAATCAAACCTTGAGGAAAACATCGCTGCAGCATTGCTATATTCTGGAGAAAAAACAAAAGTTCTAAGTACAGATGGCACAGTTGTATAAAAATCATCTGCTAAATCTGGCTCAAGCTCCTCTTTTGCTTGCTGCTTTGGCGGACGCCCCCTTTTTGGTCTTGGATTTAAAGCTTCCGAGGAATAGTAGGTTTTAGACTTACTTTCTAGCACATCACGAGCTGCCCCTACATCTTTTGGAACGCGCGAAGAAAACTTATGCTCTTTTAATTTTTCTATCAAAGAAGTTGCAATTTCTAAATCCTCTTCAAATACAAAAACTATTTCATTTTCCCTAAGCCACTCAATAATTCTTACTCTTGACCTCTCTTGATAATACTGCTGCCATTTATCAAGCTCTGATAAATGATCATATACAAACTCTAAAAAATTCTCCCGAGCGCCCCTAGAACTTATAATTTCTAAAAGCTTTTCTTTGGTGTCAATATCATATACTTTTTCTGTTACAAACCCCTCCATAAACTTCCTTGTCTCATAATAAGTGAGCTTTGGAATAGGGCAATATCTATCTGCATGGGCTTTTAATTCTTCTTCTGCAGGCTTTAAAAGCTCCTCTGCCTTATCTAAATCAAAATAAATTAAAAACCCTTCTATTTTATCTAAATAAAAATCTCTTATATCATCTGATTTTGAAAAAACTTCAAGCAATCTATGATATCGTAAAATTAAAGGTTGCTTTGCATTTTGATAAGACTCTATCATACTTTCCTTGATTAATAAAAATTTATTTTAATATATAGTATAGCACAAACTTCCCCCCTTTTGCAACCCCCTTTTCTATCAAACTCTAATTTTTTTCTTGTTTAAGAAGATTTAAATCTAGCCCTGATGTTATAATAGCTGCCCCAACTTTAAGGATGAAAAGAAATTTATGCAAATAACATCAAAAAATCCTTTTACAGGACAAGCCCCACATAAAAGAGTTTTACAGTTACAAAATGAAAATCCTTTTAGTGAAATTGTAAGGCAAATATTAAGTCCGCATCCTCCTAATCCATCTAAAAGAAAATTAAGAGATTTTGAAAAAAATTCCGCAAAAAATACACCCCCTAATAAACAATAAGAATCTGCCCTTTTTTAAATGAGCAGATTCTTATTTATCTAACAGCGCTTTGTTAAATTTAATTAGCTAAACTAAAGGTTTCAAAACTCCACATTTGCGCTCTACTATCCCTAACTAAAATTCTAAAATATTTTACGTTAGCAGTTGCTGGAATTTCTACTAAATGTGAAAAGTTACTCTCCCCAGCTGCTAAATCAAACGTAGTACTATTTTCCCAATTTTCTTCGATAGATAAAGCATCTTGAGTCCCCCAACATAAAGTAACTTTTGATGCAAAACTAGTGTTTGTTTGAAATTTAACAGCCATCAAACCATTTTCACTCAAAGTCACATTTTCTATTTTAGGAATAAAAGGAAGGCTAAAAAATCCTTGCAATTTAGACGGCTCCATATAAAGAGGACGCTTTACAATAGACGGTTTTTTTAAAGTTTTTGTAACTGTATTTAAAATTCTATTTTCTAAACCACCTGTGGAAGTAAAAAAAGACTCTCCATCTTCTGCTATCCCCCTTCTATGATTAGTCATTTCTGAATACTTTGGAAGGACCAATCTATCTAAATCAGACCAAACCCCATTAGAATTACAAACAAAACCCTTGTATTTAACTTCTCTAACTTTATGATTACTTCTTTCTCCCCCAGCTCCCCCAACAACTTCAATAAAACCTTTTGTCTTTAGTTCATTCAAAGGATCTAGATCATACTTTCTACCTACAGAATATAATTGCCAGTTATTTGTTTGATCATTCCAAAAATAGCCATAATAGGTTCTAAAATTCCCATCATAAGTATATCTTAAGCCTATTATATATTTTTTTGATGTGTTTGTCTCAAAATTATTCCATTTTTCAACCTTTGCGCCTGTTCCCTCTTTTGTATTCCATACAGAAAACTCCCCTTTATCTGAACCAATCCCAAGTAAATGAGATCTTTGAAAAATAGGTAAAGGTTCCTCATTTTCTGAAGAGCTCCATATGGACATATTCATACGCAATGCTGAGCCCCCTGGTTTAAAAATCGGGCCGTAATATCCAAAATTTGTTGTAATAGGAGAGTAATGACCAAGCTCACTATCGGAAGAAAGCTCCATAATCCATGCCTTCACATCACTTGCATTTTTTGAACTCCTCCACTCTGAATACACAGCATCTGGGCGCCATCTTTCTCTTACAATATAAGAATCTAAAAGAGCACTTCCACTTAATCGGACATTAAAAATTTTTAATTTATTGGAGTTTATAGTATTTAGTATATTTACATTTAAAACATGAAAACCTGGCTCTAAATTCTCAAAATGAAACTGCATTTTTCCATCTGTTATAATCGCGCTAGAAACTTCTACTTGAGATGGCTCAAGATCATCTATTTGAATGGATAAAATCAATCCAGCATCATCACTTGTTCCAGATAAAATAAAATCTGCATCTATTACACCGGCATTTTTAGTAATAAAACTCCACTGAAGTTGACTGTTTTCCTCCCTTAAACCTTGAATCCACTCAAACTCTGCCCCTTTATTTAATTCTAAAGCATCATTTTTTGTTTCCCCCCCAAGAACTAACTTATCTATTGGGCTAAAAAAAACTTCATTAGGCCCAAGATAAAGCTGCTGCCCAATAGAATGCTGCACTTTATAATAAATAGTATTTCCATCTTTATCCTTTCCATACTCTAAAGGAGTAACTTCACTATATAATTGATTTTTATAATTACTTACATTGTACTCTTCAAATGCACTAAGCTTTTCATTGAATAAAAAACAGTAACCTACGGAAAATACACAAAACAAACTTTTTATATTGTAATTCATTTCCTCCCCTCCCCTTTGTGGTTTTTTTTTGAAAGAGAAAAATATAATTCAATATTTAATTTTATGTAAACATTTTATTTACTATTTACAAATAAAAAAAATCATTGAGTATAAACGGAGAAAATTTTATTCTCGTACTAACTTTTATAGGGATCGCTCGATGTTATCAATTAAAAAAATTCTAAAAAATCCAAAAGAAATAGAAAAAAAACTTCAAACAAAAGATGAAACCATTTCTTTAAGTGAATTACTGGAAAGCTATAGCCGCTACACAGAAGATTTAACTAAACTAGAACGATTAAAAGAGTCTTTAAATTTAATTTCCAAATCTATTGGAGATAAAAAACAAAAAAAAGAAGACGCTTCTTTAGAAATCACAAAAGTTTCCCATATAAAAGAAGAAATGAAAATCTTACAAGAGAGCTCTGATGAACATAAAAGCGCCTTTGAAGCAAGAATCTCTGTTCTTCCAAATATCCCCGATGATGACATTTTAATATCATTGGATCCAGCTGATAATGTTTGTATTAAAACAGTGGGAGAGAAAAGATCTTTTGATTTTCCTATCAAAAATCATCTAGAACTTGGGGAGCAAAATAAATTTTTCGATTTATCTCGTGGGGCAAAAATTTCAGGCTCTGGCTTTCCTGTGTACACAGGAAAAGGGGCAGAAGTGGAATGGGCTTTAATGAATTTAATGTTCGATATCCATAAAAAAAATGGCTTTGAAATGAGATTGCTCCCTCATATGGTGCATCCAGAAGTAATGTACGGATCAGGTCAACTTCCAAAATTTGCAAACCAGCTATTTAAAATTCACGACAAAGATTTTAACCACTATTTAATCCCTACAGCAGAAGTTGCCCTAAATGGCCTTTATATGGATGAAATTATGAGCAAAGAGGAATTACCAAAAAAACTTGTGGCATATACCCCTTGCTTTAGAAGAGAAGCTGGCGGCCATGGAAAAAACGAACGCGGTCTAATCCGAGTACATCAGTTTAATAAGATCGAACTTTTTGCTTTTGCTCTGCCCTCTCAAAGTGATCGGGTGTTTGATCAGATTTTAAGCTCTGCTGAAGAAGTTTTACAAACTCTTGGGTTGCACTATAGAAATATGCTCCTTTGCACAGGAGATATGAGCTTTGGAGCATCAAGAACCGTAGACATCGAAGTATTTCTACCAGGTCAAGATCGCTACTATGAAGTGTCCTCAGTTTCCAACTGCAGAGATTTTCAAGCAAGACGGTCAAAAATCCGCTACAAAGATGAGCAAACAGGGAAAAATGAATTCGTTCACACCCTAAATGGATCAGGGCTTGCAACAGCAAGGTTAATGGTAGCTATACTTGAAAATTTCCAAAATGCAGATGGCTCTATTGATTTACCTTACGCTTTAAATAAATATCTTTAATTAAAAATTCTATTGATATTAATCTTTTCTTTTCAAAATATTAATATAACTAATATAATTGAGGAATTTTTTTATGATTTACAACTATTTAAATAATTATTTTACAGAACCATCTTATTCTTCTACGTTGGAAGATTACTTGGATACGGGAATTGACTATTTATTCGAAAGTAAGAATAAACCAAAAATAGTTGCTGGAA